>NZ_JBIATA010000010.1:0-262285 GCF_042891295.1 Streptomyces sp. NPDC001902
TCTCGGCTACACGCCCTTTGAACAGGGCTCGGGCCGGGTCGACCTGCGGAAGGCGATCAAGCAGACCGTCGTCGCCCGCGAGACGTCGCTCTCGTACGGTGTCGCGCAGTGGCCGCACACCGACGACCAGCCGCTCACGAAGAACCTCACGTACCGGAACACGGGCGACTCGCCGGTCACCCTGAAGCTGACCGTGGACGCCACCGGGCCGGACGGCGCGCCCGCGCCCGCCGGCATGTTCACCGCGGACGACCAGGTCACCGTCCCGGCGCACGGCGAGGCGACGGTGAAGGTCACCGCCGACACCCGCCTCGGCGGTGACACGACCGGTGCCTTCACCGGACGCGTCACGGCCACCGGCGACGGGCAGACCGTCGGCACCGCACTGGCCGTGGACCGCGAATCGGAGATGTACACCGTCACGGTCAAGGCCCTGGACCGCAAGGGCGAGCCCGCCCCCGCCCCCGCCTGGGACGCCCAGCTGCAGGGCCTGGAAGGACCGACCAAGGGCGCCAACACCGTGCTGAGCGGCGACACGCACTCGGTACGCGTCCCCAAGGGCCGGTACTTCCTCAACAGCATGGTCCGGGTCGACCCGGCGGGTTCGTACGACCAGGGCGGTGACTGGTTCAACCAGCCCAACCTCGACGTCACCCAGGACACCACGGTGACGGTGGACGCACGCACCGCCAAGCCGCTCGACATCACCGTCCCCGACCGCTCCGCCCAGCCGGTCCTCGGCTTCTTCAGCGCGGGCATCGAACTGGCCGACGGATACAGCACCCGCTACGGGGTCTTCACCAACTCCCTCGCGCAGTACCGCACCGGCCACCTGGGCCCCAAGGCCGCCGCGGGCGACCGGCTGACGCAGCAGCTCATGACCACCTTCTCCACCGGCGTCAATGGGCACGACGAGTACCACCTGGTGTACCAGCCGACCGGCGACAGGTACCTCACCGGCTTCACCCACCACGCCAAGTCCAGCGAGTTCGCCAAGGTCGAGGCGAAGCTCGGCGCACCCGCCAAGGGCAAGTTCGGATTCATCACGCCGGGCACCGAGGGTGGCGCCGGACTCGGGACCGTGCACGCCCTGCCCTACACCGGCACCCTGCACCTGCTCTCGGGGAACACCTCGTGGCAGCTGGGCTTCATGCAGGTCGACGCGAACGACTCGTACGAGTCCAGCTATGACGCACTTCCGAGGACGTTCAAGCCCGGACGTTCCTACCAGCACGTGTTCAACGTCGGTGTCTTCGGGCCGGATCTCCCGGAGGGCGCCGGACTCATCGGGCTGCTCCGGGCGGACGAGGCGATCGACGGACGGCTTCCGCTGTTCTCGGATAGCGAGGGGAACATCAGCGACAACAACTCGCCGATCGAGAGCGCGCGAACGTCCCTCTACCGCAACGGTGAGCTCGTCAACTCCAGCATCTACCCGATGGACGTCTTCTACATCGCGGAGAACGAGCGGGCCGACTACCGGCTGACCGTCTCGGTCAAGCGCGGCACGGTCGCCGACGTCTCCACGAGCATGACCGCGAGCTGGACGTTCTCCTCCGAGTACGCTCCGGGGATCACCAAGCTCCCCACCTCCGTCGTGCGCTTCACCCCCGCCCTGTCCCTCGACAACACGGGCAAGGCACGGGCGAAGGTGTGGGTCCCGGTGACCGTCCACGGCACCGCCGCGGGCAGGAACCTCAAGTCCCTGAGCGTGTGGGCCTCCTACGACAAGGGAGCCCACTGGCAGAAGCTGAGCGTGTGCGACGGCCGGGTCCAGGTCACCAACCCCAAGGCCGGCGACAGCGTCTCGTTCAAGGCCCAGGCCGTGGACAAGCAGGGCAACACCGTCGACGAGACCATCGTCGACGCCTACCTGACGAAGTAGCCCACGCGCGGGCCGGAACAGCGATCCAGGGCTCGCACCCACCGCGGTTCCGGCCGGACGCTCGGCTGGGGTTTCCCAGCCGAGCGTCTGCGTGGACGGCTGTTGAGTTCAGCGGCGACGGCGGCCCGACGCCCCGGTCGGCGACGAGCGGCTCTGTTTCACGAGAAGGGGTTGCCGCGGGACACAAACGCCTGATCAGGTGGGCCGTCGACGGCACGGGGGCACGGATTCTCGCCGCCGTCCTGGCCACGGCCGACGCGGATGACGACGTGGAGTGGACGGTCCCCCACCATCTGCCGGGCCCATCAGCACGCGGCTGGGCCTCCGAAAAGGGGGGCTGCGCGACGGGGGCGTGTGGGGTGGCGTCGCCGACGACAGCGGGCTCACGCCACCCGCCCTTCCGTCAGCCCGACGCGACGACCAGGTCGACACCCTGGACCAGGGTGCGCGCCGCGGACCGGGAGTCGCCGAGGTAGCCCGCGACCATTGCCCCGTCACGTAGGGCGACCACCAGGTCGGCGGACTGCCGGGGGTCCGCGACGCCCATCGTCGCGAAGGCGTCCTCCAGCACCTGGTGGAACCACTCGCGGTGCCTCAGCACGGCTTGGTGGATCGGACACTCCCGATCCGGGTACTCCGCGGCCGCGTTGATGAACGGGCAGCCCCGAAACCCCTTACCGCAGATCTCCTCGCCGATGCCGTGCGCGACGACGCCGAGCAACGCGGTACCTCCCCCCGTCTTCTCGGCCGCCACGGCCACCCGGGCCCGGATGTCGTGATCGGTGGCGTCCAGGTAGCCGCGCACCAGGTCGTCCTTGCCCTCGAAGTGCCGGTAGAAGGTGCCGCGTGCGACGTCGGCCTCCGCCATCACCCGGTCGACGCCGACAGCGCGAATCCCCTCGGTGTAGAAGAGCCTGCTCGCCGTGGTCAGCAGCCGCTCCCTCGCCGCCGACCTGCGGCCGGTCGTGGCAGGCCCGCTCTTCGTCTCGGTCATGGAGACATTATATAGAACGTTCCTTCCATAATCCGGGGTAGGCGCAAGCGGGCTCCCATGTCGTGGCGCCACTGGGGCAGCGGGACGCGGCCGCCGAAGTGCCGCTCGCATGCTCCCCGGGCGCCGTCCGATAGTCCCGCCGGGACGGTACAGGCGGTTGCGCGGACCGGCGTGCAAAGGATGTGAGGCCAATGCGTGGGCCGACGGTACCGACTATTCCCCGACAAGAAGGCGGGAAATGGTCGTGGGGGACTAATGGCCCTTGGCCGCCGGACGGGGTACGTGACGCTCACGGATCGACGAAGGCCTTTTCCGCTCCCGGCGTCGCACGCTTTCCGGTATTTCCCGCAGGGGCGCCGCTGCCGCCTGACGGCCGCCCACCTGGGCGGGGAGCCTCGCGGTGAGGGGGGTTCCCGTTGACGGAGCCCGCGTCCCGACGGCACACTACCCACCCGCGGACGCTCACCGGGGTGCGACTTTCACTCAGTGAAAGAATTTTTCTCCCGAGTTTTCCAGACCTCCGGAGGGTTCAGTGGAAATACGGCTCGGCAAGGTGATTCCGGAAGTTCGAGCGGTAGCATGAACCTCCACTTGCCAATGAATTGAAATCCTCCCGACAGGAATCCGGGCGGACGTGGACGGCTGACGGGAGTGTGGACGGGTGGGCTACGGCGACCCCTTTGATGACGGAGCCGCTGGCGCTCTGGTGGGGCGTGCCAAGGAACTGGATCGCATACGCGCGTTCCTCGGCGCCACCGACCGTGGCGGGGCGCTCCTGCTGTCGGGGCAGGCGGGGGTGGGCAAGACGGTTCTGCTCAACGCCGTGGCGGAGGCGGCGTCCGTGACCGGGACGCGGGTCCTGCGTGCGGCCGGCGTCGAGTTCGAGGCCGACGTGAGCTACTCCGGCCTGAACCAACTCCTCTTCCCCCTCTCCGAGACCTTCGGTGATCTGGACAGCACCCATCAGGAGGCCCTGCGTGTCGCGCTGGGCTTCGGCAGCGGAGCGTCGCCGAACCGGCTCGTCGTGTCCAGCGCGACCCTCATGCTCCTTCGCCAGGTGGCCGCGTCCGACTCCCTGCTGCTCGTCATCGACGACCTGCAGTGGGTGGACCGCGCCAGCGCCGCCGTGTTCGGCTTCGTGGCCCGCAGGCTCGGCGGCAGCCGGGTCGGCTTCCTCGGCGCCGTGCGTCAAGGGAGCGAGACGTTCTTCAACCGTGGTGGACTACCCGAGTACGAGGTGCCGCCGCTGGACGAGACGTCGTCGCGGGCCCTGCTCGATGCGCGATTCCCGAACCTTGCCGAACGCGTGCGGCGTCGGCTGCTGTCCGCGGCCGAAGGGAACCCGTTGGCCCTGCTCGAACTGCCCACGGTGCTGAGCGGTCAGCAGCGCATGGCGCTGGAGAACCTTCCGGCGGTCCTGCCGCTGAGCCAGCGGCTCCAGGCGCTGTTCGTCTCCCGGGTCTCCGGCCTTCCGGCTGCCACCCGCCGTCTGCTGCTGCTCGCCACGATGGACGGGACCGGCGATCTCGGGGTCCTGCACGCGGCGGCGCGGCAGACCGGCTGCGGCCCCGGCCTCGAAGATCTCGCCCCGGCCGAGCAGGACCAGTTGGTCACCGTCGACGAGGGCACCCGGCGGCTCGTCTTCCGCCACCCCCTGATCCGCTCGGCCGTCGTCGACGCCTGCTCCAGCGCCGAGCGCCGCGCGGCGCATCGGGCCCTGGCCCAGGCTCTGGCGCATCAGCCCGAGCGCCGGGCCTGGCATCTCGGAGAAGCGTCCGTCGAGCCGGACGAGCAGGTCGCCACCCTGCTGGAGCAGGCCGCCCACCGCATCATGGCGCGCGGCGACGCCCTGGGGGCGGTTGCGGCCCTGATACGGGCGGCCGACTTGAGTCCCCGCGGGTCGGACCGGGCTCGCCGCCTGGCCGAGGCCGCCTACATCGGCGCCGACGCGACGGGGGAGCTGCGCGGCGTCTCGGAGCTGCTCGAAGACGCCCGACGCGCCGATCCGGACCTGGACGGGTCCCTGCGCTCTGCCGCTGCCGCCGTCCATCTGGTCATCAACGGCGACGGGGACATCGACACGGCTCACCGCCTGCTGGTGGGCGCCATCGAGTCCGGCACCCACCAGTACGACGCCAAGGACAACGCCGTCGTCGACGCCGTGCACCTGCTGCTGCTCCTGTGCTTCTTCAGCGGCCGGGCGGAGTTGTGGGACCCCTTCTACGCCGCGCTCTCCCGGTTGCGCCCGGAGCCGCCCGCACTGCTGTCCGTGGCCGGCAGGACCTTCTCCGACCCGGCGCGTTCGGGAGCGGCCGCGCTGGACCAGCTGGAGGGCATCCTCGGGGGACTTCCAGAAGAGACCGACCCCGGCCGCATCGTCAGGGTCGGCACCGCGGCGCTCTACCTCGACCGGTTGCCGGCCCTCCGCGAGCCCTCGTGGAAGGTCGTCCGCCAGGGACGGGACGGCGGTCCGGTGCGCCGGCACCTCGGCGCCTTGATGCACCTGTGCCTGAACGACTACCTGACCGGCAGGTGGGACGAGTGCGTCGAACTGGCCGAGGAAGGAGTCCAGCTCTGCGAGGACTCCGGATACCGGTTCTTCACCTGGTACTTCTGGTACTGCCGGGCTGTCGTCGCCGCCCCCCGCGGGGAGGACGCGACGGTCGGCCTCCTCACGGGCCGCATCACCCAATGGGCCGCACCGCGGGGCGTCGGGACGGCACTGCACTACGCCCGGCACGTACGCACCGTGGCCGATCTCGGACGTGGCGACTTCACCAGCGCCTATCGGCACGCGACGGCGATCAGCCCGGCGGGCACCTTCGCCTCCCACGTGCCGCACGCCCTGTGGGTGATGCTGGATCTCGTCGAAGCCGCGGTCCGCACCGACCGCCCAGCGGAAGCGGCCGCTCATGTGCGCGCCATCCGGGACAACGACATTGCCGCGCTCTCGACGCGGCTCGCGCTCCTCGCCGGCGCTTCGGCCGCTCTGTGCGCCACGGACGACGAGGAGTCGGTGCGTCTGTTCGACGAGGCTTTGGCCCTGCCGGAAGTCGAGCAATGGCCGTTCGATCTGGCCCGGGTGCGGCTGGCCCACGGCGAACGGCTCCGACGAGCCAGGGCGAACGCGGAGGCCAGAAGGCAGTTGACGCTGGCCCATGACGCGTTCGCCGAGCTTCGCGCCGGTCCCTGGATGGATCGTGCGGCCAAGCAACTGCGGGCCTCCGGATGGGTCGCGCCGAGGACCGAAGCGGGCGGGAAGGTGCTCACGCCACAGGAGCGGGAGATCGCGGACCTGGCGGCATCGGGGCTGAGCAACAAGCAGATCGCCGAACGGCTCTATCTCTCGCACCGGACGGTCGGAGCGCACCTTTACCAGATCTTTCCCAAGCTCGGCATCACCTCCCGGGCAGCGCTCCGCGACGCGCTCGGGGCCCTGGAGGAGTGAGATCCGCGCCCGCGCCGCGGGCGTTTCCGCTTCCACGTCCTGACCGCACCCTTCCGAGTCTGCCTAACCGCCGTCGCCGGTCCCCAGCAGCCGGTCACCGGGCACACAGGCGGTGACCCGCGGCGGGCGAGTGCCCTTCGGGCTGTCCACCACGGCTGCGACGGCGTGGGCCGTGCGGGCGAGGCACGCCGCGGTGACGGCCTGATCGGCCAGGTGCGCGTCGACTCGATCGACCAGGCCGGGATACCGGCCCTCGTACGCCTGCGCCGCGTCGAGGTCGTCCGGACGGACCAGCCGCAGCCGCCGGCCGGTTGCGGGCACGATCAGGCCGGCCACGACGGCCGTGGCCTCCACGCCGAAGCCGGCCAGCTCCTTCGCGTAGCTCGCCGCGAGATGGCCGATCACCGCGACGCCTTCGGAGTGCAGGGCGAGATAGGGGGCCTCGTCCGCGGGGCCGCCGCCTGACGCCACCCAGACCAGCAGGCCGTCCTGGCGCTCGCGCATCTGCGGCAGTACAGCACGGTTCACCCGCTGGGTGGACAGCACGTTCGCGTCGTAGATCTGCGCCAACTGGTAGGGGGTGAAGGACTCGATTGGGCCCCGGGGCACAGGCCCCATGGTGTGGACCACGCAGTCGATCCGGCCGGCTTCCGCCGTGATGTCGGTGACCGTGGCGCTGACCGCTCGCTGATCGGCGACGTCGAGGGCGACCGGACGCGGCCGAGCGCCCAGATGGCCTGCGGCCCGGTCCTGTTCGGCGGCGATCGGTGGATGGCCTGAAGCCGCGCCCACTCCGGCGTAGGTGATGTGACCGGCCTCGGCCAGGGCCTGGGCCGTCGCCGCCCCGAGGGCGCTGGACGCCCCGGTGACAAGGATGATCTTCGACATGATGCTCCTCGGCGCATGGTGGGAGCGGTGAGGCGGCGGTGGTCCCGGCCAACGATGGGCCACGACAGATCCGGCACCGGCACGTGACCGCACGGGCACCTGCTCAGTATCGGTGCCGGTGGGACCGGCCCGCATAAGTCATCTGACCGTGCGGACGACTGGGGTTCATGGCTGGTGCCGGTCCAAGCGGCGGCGGAACCGGGTCGCCCGGGCTCCGGGCCGCGACTCCTGGACCTTTCGCCTCAGGAATCCGGGCCTTGCGCGATCCGTGGCGCCCGCGCTGCTGCCCGGCGACCGGGCGGACACCTGGTGCGCTGTCGAAACGACTGCCCGGCACGGCTCGGTGACCGGGTTTCCGGCAGACGTTCGACGGATGTGAGTCCAGTGCCTCGGGCGACAGTCTGGGGAGCGCTGCGGGAAGCCGGCGCGCGCTGCCGGCTCGGCGCGGTCCGGATTCGTGCTCGATGCAGGTCGACGCGGGCTCGGCATGCGCCCGGTGCGTGCTCGTACGCGCTGGACATGTCCTGACGGCGCGCCCCGTGCCTTTCGCGGCACCGCTTGCCTGCGGGCATCGGTGGGATTAGCTTTAGTGAATAGAACGTTCTATACGTTTCGGAGGTCCGCATGAGTGAGCCCCATGCCAATGAGGCAGGCACGATCGTGCTCATCCACGGCCTGTGGGTGAACCCGCGCAGCTGGGAGGGGTGGAAGCAGTACTACGAGGCGCGGGGGTACAGAGTCATGGCTCCTGCCTGGCCGGGTCTGGACCGCGAGGTGGAGGAGCTGCGGCGTGACCCCTCGGGCGTCGCGGGGGTCGGCTTGCTCGAGGTGGTCGACCACTACGAGCGGATCATCCGCGCCCTGCCTCATCCGCCCATCCTTATGGGCCACTCGTTCGGAGGCACCATCGTGCAGATCCTGCTCGATCGGGGCCTGGGCAGTGCCGGGGTGGCCATCGACTCGGCGGCCGTCAAGGGCGTGCTTCCGCTGCCGCTGTCGACCCTCAAGTCGGCGTGGCCGGTGCTGGGAAACCCGGCCAACAAGAACAAGGCGGTCTCCCTGACCGCGCGACAGTTCCACTACGCCATCACCAACACGCTCAGCGAGAGCCAGTCCGACGCCCACTACGAGCGCTATGCCGTGCCGGGCTCGGCCCGGGTCCTCTTCCAGGGGGCGTTCGCCAACTTCAACCCCCGGGCCGCCACCCGGGTCGACTTCCGCAACAGCCGCAGGGCCCCGCTGCTGTTCATCGCGGGAGAGGCCGACCACATCGTCCCGCCCAAGGTGAACAAGGCGAATTGGCGCCTGTACCGGAAGTCGTCCGCCGTGACCGAGTACCAGGAGTTCCCCGGGCGCTCGCACTTCATCATCGGCCAGGACGGCTGGCGGGAAGTCGCGGACTACGCACTGAACTGGGCCGAGGAACACCTCCCCGCCCACGTGTGACCGCGGGACCCGGCCGGCCCTGATCTGCCGACCCTTTTGACCTCATGAACGCGCGGTCCGTCACGGACGGTCTGGCGCGACACCCCCGCCGCTCGCGGGGGCTCCCGCGGGACGCGATCGTCGCGTGCCCCACCCGCGAGGGCCTGTGTGCCCGCCGCAACAACCCCATCACATCAGGAGAAGACCATGCTTCGCCGTCGTGCTTTCCGTATAGCCGTTCTCGGCGCGACCGGGGTCGCCATCGCCGGCGGCGTGACCGCGTTCGCGTCGGCCGCGCCCGCCCACAACACCCCGGCCGCCCCCAAGCCGACCATCGTCCTGGCCAACGGCGCCTGGTCCGACGCCGCCAGTTGGAAGGGCGTCATCAACCGCCTGCAGCGTGACGGCTACCCGGTCGTCGCGCCGCCCACGGGTCTGCGCGGCGTGTCCGCCGACTCCTCCTACCTGGCCTCCTACCTCAACACCATCAAGGGCCCCGTCGTCCTGGTCGGCCAGTCCTACGGCGGCATGGTCATCACCAACGCCGCCACCGGGAACAAGAACGTCAAGGCGCTCGTCTACATCTCCGCCTTCGCACCGGCCGAGGGCGAGGACGTCAAGACCCTGACCGCGAAGTTCCCCGGCTCCCAGATCAGCAACGACCCCAACGCCCAGGTCCCCACCGCCCTCTTCCCTGTCGGCTACCCCAAGGCTGACGGCAGCACCGGGGTCGACCTCTACGCCAAGGCCGACCAGTACCGCAACCTCTTCCTCAGCAACCGCGTCAGCAGCAAGGCCGCCGCCGAACTCGCCGCCACCCAGAGCCCCGCCGCCCCCGAGGCACTCGGCGAAGCCTCCGGGGCCCCCGCCTGGAAGACCATCCAGTCCTGGTACCTCGTCTCCAAGGACGACCACGTGATCCCGCCCGCCACCGAGCGCTTCATGGCCGAGCGCGCCCACGCCCACACCGTCGAGGCCGACACCCCGCACGCCGCGCAGGTGACCAACCCGGGCATCGTCACCGACCTCATCGAGAAGGCCGCCGGGACCGTCCACTGACAGCAAGCGGGCCCCGGCATCGCCCGGCGGCCCGACGGGCCCCGCACGACGGCCCAGGCCGTCGTGCGGGGAGGGGGCGTGGACGGCGCGTCCGGCGAACGGCGCGCAGCCCGTCCCGCACACGAAGGAAGGGGCATGGACATGTCCGATGAGCACGGCATGTCGGTGACCGACAAGGTCCTGGCGTTGCTCGGGGCCTTCTCCCACGAATACCCCGCGCTCACCCTCACCGAGTTGTCCAGGCGAACGGGCCTGGCGTTGCCGACGGTTCATCGTCGCGCTGCCGAACTCGTCGCCTGGGGAGCCCTGGAGCGTGGACCCGACCGGCGCTACCGGGTGGGCCTGCGGCTGTGGGAGGTGGCCACCCTCGCGCCTCGCGGCTTCCCGCTGCGCGACGCGGCCCTGCCGGTCCTGTACGACCTGTACGACGTGACCAAGGAGCAGCACATCCATCTCTCCGTGCGGGACCACCTGGACGTCGTCTTCCTCGAGCGTCTGAGCGCGCCGGGCGCCCCGCAGGCCGACAGCCGGGTGGGAGGCCGCTTCGGAGCGTTCGCCACGGGAGCGGGACTCGTCCTGCTCGCCCACGCGCCTGACGACGTCCGAGAGGAGTATCTGAGCACCCCACCGCGTCGCTACACCAGTAACACGGTCACCTCTCCCGCCCGGCTCCGCTCCCTGCTGGCTGACGTCCGCAGAGAGGGGTACGCCAGCAGCGACAGGATGGTGGGGCCCGACGTCCACTGCGTCGGAGCGCCGATCCTCGGTGCGGGCGGCTCGGTCGTGGCGGCCCTGTCGATCGCCTTCAGGGCGGGCAGTCAATCCCCCCAGACGCTCGGTCCCCTCGTCCGCGCGGCGGCTCGAAGGGTTTCCCGCGCCTTGCGCGAGTGAACACGTCGCGGGTCGGTCGACGGCCCGCCAGGGAGCCCCCTCGTTGGCCGTCGGCGGCCGGCCAGGGGGCTGCAGGGTGAGGGCGAAGTCGTACTGTCCGGCGGTTGGAGCGTCATGTAACTCCCACGGGGAGGGTACGCAGAGGTGGGCGCTTCAGCAGCCGTCGGGAGCTCCGGTGGCGGCGGGGACACGCAGACGCTGGTATGGGCGAGGTCACCCGTGGGTTGTTCAGGGTCCAGGCCAGCCCGACGCCCGGTTCCGCGGCGACCTCCCTGACGACGTCCACGATGGCGAGGGTGCGTTCCGTCACTCCGCCCAGGCCGTCAGTGCTGACCAGCCGCGCAGGTCGGCCAGGTGTCCACGATCAAGGGGAAGCCCCAGTCAGCGCCTTGGCCGGGCACTCGGACGGACGCAAGGGAGGCCTGGTGAGTGCGGAAGGTCAGTAGTCGCTCACCCTGTCCGGTCCCGGCGGCATCCCGAGGATTTCAGCCCAGGGCGGGATAGTCGCCGGCAGCGAGGTCGTCGATCAGGCGTGGGTGGGTGGGCTTCCAGCCGAACCGTTCCCGGGTCAGTACGCTGGACGATGGCATGTCAAGGGCGAACACGCGACCGATGGGGCCGAAGCCCTCAGCCGGCGCCGACTCGACCGGGACCGCGAGAACGCCGCCGATGGCCTCGGCCAGCGACCTCATGGTGTCGCCCTCGTCGGTCACCGCGTGCAGGACCGTGCCCGGCGCAGCGTCCTCGAGTGCGATGCGGAACAGCCGGGCCGCGTCAAGCAGGTTGACCGCCGGCCACCGCTGTGTGCCGTCGCCGACGTACGCTGACACGCCCGTCTTCTGCGCGGCGGCGATGAGCACCGAGCAGAAGCCGTATGTCGACCCGCGTTGGTGCACGGAGCGCGGCAGCCGCACTACGGAGGATCGGACGCCCTGGGCGGCCAGGGTCAACACCGCGTCGGAAGTGCGGCCGCGGCCACCGACCGGACCGTTGGTGGTGTCGCGGTCCTCCTCGGTGGAGGTGTGGCCCGGCACCATCGGCGTGAGGCCGGCATGCACGAACGGCTTGCCACTGCCTTCGAGTGCGGCCGCGAGGGTCTGCACGGCACGCGCTTCCTCGTCGATGCCCTGTTCCAAGTTGCTCCAGTCGTTGCTGAAGGCCAGGTTGATGACACCGTCGGCCTGCGTGGCGCCGGCACGGAGGCTGTCGAGGTCGGTGAGGTCGCCGCGGAGCGGCGTCCCGCCGGCGGCGGCGACGGCCGTAGCCGCGGCATCGGAGCGGACGAGGCCGAGGACCTCGTGACCAGCGGTGATGAGTTCGGGAACGACAGCGGAGCCGATGCTGCCGCTGGCGCCAGTGACGAAAACGCGCATGGGAGGCTCCAGATGACTGCTGCGACGCTGCGTCGCAGGATGGGTAGGGGTCAGGCGTGGCGGTCGTAAGTGTGTGGATCCACGGGTCGCTTGGACTTGGGAAGCCCGCCGACCACGAGACGGTAGGAGTCGGTGACGAGTTCCTTCACCAGCTTGTCGTCGATGGCGTCTCCGCCTTCCACCGTGATCCAGTGCCTCTTGTCCATGTGGTAGCCGGGGGTGATGCCCGCGTATTGCTCACGCAGGGCTGTGGCGTCGTCAGGATCGGCTTTCAGGATCAGGACGGGGCGCCCAGGCATATCGGTCATGAGCATGAAGACCTTGCCGCCCACCTTGTGGAGCTCCCAGTCGGGGCCGAAACGACGCTCCTGGTCGGTGCCGGGTAGTTCCGCGGTGTAGTCGCGCGCGATCTTCTGCAGTTCCTGTCCGTCCAAGGTGATTGACTCCTCTGTCGGGTCGGGTCCTTGCGCCGGTCGGTGGCCGATGGCCGTGGCGTGGATCGGGACCATGACCTGCCGCTCGGACGGTGGCCGTCCACCACCTACGGGAGGACGCGGATGACGGTCTTCCCGAGGCGCCGGGCGGTCGGGTTGAGTGCGCCGATGGCATCGTCGAGGCTCGCGACGTCGCCGATGTTGGTCCGCAGCCGTCCGTCCCGCACCCGCTGCACGATCTCACCGAGTTGGAGGCGATCGGCTTCGACGACGAAGTCGACGGCCAGGCCGTCGGCGGGCCGTGCTTCGACGGGGCCGACGATGGACACCAGCGTTCCTCCGGCCTTGATGAGGGCGGCGGACTGCTTTTGGACGTCGCCACCGATGACATCGAAGACCAGGTCGACGCAGCCGACGTCCTTCAGCGTGTCGTTCTCGAGGTCGACGAACTCGTGCGCGCCGAAGTCGAGGGCCTTGTCGCGGTCGGCGGAGCGTCCGGTGCCGATGACGTAGGCGCCGGCTTCACGCGCGAGCTGGGTCACCATCGTCCCGACTGCCCCGGTCGCGCCATGGGCGAGGACGGTCTGACCGGCCTGGAGGCGGCCGTGCTGGAACAGGCCCTGCCACGCGGTCAGACCTGAGATCGGCAGGGACGCGCCTACCGTGAAGTCGACGTCGCCCGGCAGCGGTGCGAGGTTGCGTGCTTCGATCGCCACGTACTCCGCGAGGGTGCCGTCGCGGTGCCAGTCGGCGAGGCCGAACACCCGCTGCCCGACCGAGAGCCCCGTCGTGCCGTAGCCGAGAGCGCTGACCACTCCGGCCAGCTCGTGGCCGGGGATCGACGGTGTCTTGTCACGGCCGGCGCGATCGGCCCAGGTGGACGGCCACTCCATCTCCGTGGGGACGAAGCCCGACGCATGGATCCGAACGATGACGTCGTTGATCGCCGCGAGCGGCTCAGGCCGCTCCGTCAGCGTCATTCCGGCCGTTCCCGCGGCCGGGTCGGTGACCACAATGGCTTTCATCGAAATGGCTCTTCCTGGTAGGTGTGGTGGGTTTTGGTTTCCGGGTGGCCTTTTAGACGAAGGTGAAAAGCTGGTCCGGGTCGAAGCGTGAGATCGGGGTGGTGTACACCCTTTCCGGGTCGGGGTAGCCGAGGGCCAGCAGCACCGTCGTGGTGTGTCCCCTCTCGCGGATCTTGAAGGCCTTGTCGACACTGGTCGGGTCGAACCCCTCCAGCGGCGTGGCCTCGACGCCGAGCTCGGCGGCCGCCATCATGGTCAGGCCCACCGCCATGTAGGTCTGCTTCTCCATCCAGTGGTTCAGGTCCTTGTAGCCGTAGTTGCGAAGGTTGAGGAAGTCCCGGGTCATGGATTCCCACAGCTCCTGCTTGGATGGATCAGGGAACCGGCCATCGGCCCTCTCCTTCGCGAACACCGCCTCGAGGTGGGTGTCGGGCAGATCTGCCCGGGTGGTGAGGATGATGGTGTGCGACGCGTTGAGGATCTTCTCGCCGTTGTCCCGGAATCGTTCGCCCAGGTTGTCGGCGAGCCGCTCCTTGCCTTCGGGCGTGGCGAGGACGTAAAAGTGGTTGGGCTGTACGTTCACCGATGACGGCGTGGAGCGCAGGAACCGCAGCAGCTGCTGAAGGGTTTCCCCCGGAATGGTCTTGCTGGGATCGAAATACCTGGTGAGATGCTTGTTCATAAGCTTATCGAGGTTCATGGGAATATGCCTTTTTCTTGCGATGAGTGGGTGAGGAGCGGTGATTCGCAGGGTCTGGGCTAGTTCGATCCGCGGGAGATCAGTTCGCCGATGCGGTCGAAGCTGGTTCCTGTCGTCGCGGTGGTGAGGTCACCCGCGACGAGAGCCGTGATGGCCTGGTCGAGTGCCTCCATTGCGTGGGTGTAGAGCGCTGGACCCACGCTGATGCGCTTGACCCCGGCCTTCTGCAGTTCGGCGACGGTCAGCACCTTGTCCGCCGGCGAGATGAGGACGTTCACCGGCGTCGGCGCGACGGCGGTGACGATCGCGACGAGCGCGTCGAGGTCGGGCGGGTAGGGGGCGTAGAGCACATCCGCGCCGGCCTCCGCGAAGGCCGTCAGACGCCGGATGGTGTCGTCGAGATCGGGCCGCCCCTGGATGAAGTTGTCGGTGCGGCCGGTGACGACGATGCGCCCCTTGGCAGCCTCGACGGCGCTCCGTATGCGGTCGACGGCTTCGTCGAAGTCGCGGATCGGTTGATCGGGATTGCCCGAGGTGTCCTCGATCCCGATACCGGCCAGGCCGGACTCGACGGCGGCTTCCACGGTCGCGGCGACGTCCTCGGGCGTGTCGCCGTAGCCGTCCTCGAAGTCCCCGTTGACGGGCAGCCCGGTGAGACGGCCGAGCAGTCGCGCATGCTCAAGGTGCTCACCACAGGTGACTTCGTGACGCCCGTCGGACCGGCCGAGTGTCGTGGCGAGTGCCGCCGATGACGTCGCGATCGCCTCGAAGCCGGCATCGGCCAGCATCAGCGCCGACAGGCCGTCCCATGCGTTCGGCATGACGAGGCCGCCGTCGCGGGTGTGCAGCGCCATGAATTTCTCGTAGAGGTCGGAGCCCGGCATATCGAACCTTTCCCGAGTGATCGTTCTGGGGCGGTGAGGGGTTCACCGGCTGTGTGCGCAGCCTCGACGGGGTCCCGGCAATCAGCCGGGCGTACCGGCCGAGTTGGCAGCGGGGATGCCGCTGTGCCTCGGCTGGCCGGCTCCGGCCTCGACCCCCTCTTTGTGCAGCCGGACTGGGCCGAGCACTGAGAAGTCGACGCCTGCATGCATGGTGCCTACCGCCCTGGAGATCCTCGTGAGGCCACGCTGCTTGGCTGTCCGCAGGGAACCGCCTTCTCCAAACGTACCGCAGATCGGCCACTTTTTCGGACCAGATAGTCCTCTCATCCCGGCGAGGCATCCGGATACTGTGCAGGCAGCCACTATCTGTGGCGGGTGAGACCCTGGAATCAGTGGACGAAAGCGTCCTCTCTTGGTCACGTATCACTGGGCCGCCTTCGCCCGTCGGCGAAAGCGTGGTCACGTACGGAAACCGCGACGAAACCCCGTGTGACGCAGCACCGGGACTCCTCGGTGCCGCCTCGCCGTCAGGGGCAGCTCAGCTCCAGTGCGGCTATGGCTTTCGGCGCGCATGAGCGTCGTGCGGAACCGGTTCAGGGCGGGGGATCCGTCGTGGCGCCACCGTAGGACGCGGTGTTCGACGGGGTCCCAAATGCGTTCGCCTTGGCGGACCCGCCAGGCGTGCGGACCGGGCTGGAGCAGGGCCCGGCTCCCGGCTGCGCTGTCCACGAGCAGCTGGCCTTGGGTGCCGAGGTCGAGCCGTTGTGCCCCGGGTGCTGTGGTCTCGGCGACGAACCGGGCAGCCCAGTCGTCCAGGATGCTGGCGTCGATGACGGTGCCGCCGTCGGTGTCGGGGAGCATGCCCAGGTGCGGGCGAGCATGCAGGAAACCTGCCCGTTCAGGAGCCGTCCGGTCGCACTGCCGTCGTCGTGGACGGTGAGGCGGGCCAGTTCCGAGGAGTGCATCCACCCGCCCAGGGCGGCCGGGATCTGGCCGCCCTGGGCGGGTCTGGGAGCCACCGCTCTGGGATGGTGAGGACGCCGCAGGTGGCGATGACCCGGTCGTACGGGGCGCCGTCCTTGTGTCCGGCCAGGCCGTCGCCGGTGATCAGGCCGGGGGCGTGGCCGAGGGCGGCCGGCGTGGTTGCGGCCGCGCCCGCAACCGCTGGGTCCATTTCGACGGAGGTGACCAGGTCGTCTCCCAGGCGGTGACACAGCAGCGCGGAGGAGCAGCCGGTGCCGGTGCCGTCGCATGACCGGATACGACCTCGGCTTGTCGAATCGACGTTGCCACGGGGGACCCGGAAGGCCTCTTCCGCCGCGGTTGCGCGGCAGCCCGTCCTTGAACGTTGGCCAAGGTGCCGCGTCGTCTTGGCTGGTGGGTGGTGGTGGCCGGTTGCCGCTCGCAGGCGAACGGTGCTTGCTGTCCGTTCGGCGAGCGGCGTCGGCCGGATGTTGGAGAGGTTGGTCCGGCGGAAGACCGTCAGCTCACCGCACGCGGGCACCGGCGCGGAAGACCGCCTGTACGTCGAGGACGGCTGCGGGATCATGCGCAAGGTCGCCGCCCACGACGAGAAGGTCCGCGTCGGCACCGGCGGAGATGCGGCCCTTGCGGCCCTCGACGCGGCACAGGCGGGCCGCCAAGCTGGTCATGGACCTGAGCGCGTCCAGCGGCGCGACGCCCAGCCGGGCGAGGTCGGCCACGCCGTGGGGGAGGACGTTGTGGGGCTTCCAGGGCCCGATGCCGGCGTCCGATCCGATGACGACATGCGTGCCGTGCTTGTGCAGGTTGCGGTACGTGTCCAAGACGCTGTTGACATGTGCGGACATGGCATGTGCGGTCATGGCCTTGGGCGGCTGCACGGCTTGTCCCGGGGCCAAGCCCAGCGTCAGGCTGACGAAGGTGCCCTTCCTCGCGATGGTGTCGATGAGGTCAGGGTCGGTGGCGACGCCGTCGGCGCTGAGGAAGGAGACGTGTTCCAGGCTGTCGACGCCCGCTTCAACGGCGTCACTGATGGCCTGGATGCCGTGGGCGTGGGCAGCCACCGGCAGCCCGAGGCGGTGTGCTTCGTCCACGACGGCACGCAGGTCGTCCAGGCTGTACTGGGATGCGTGCGGCGGTACCGAACCGGGTGTCATGTGGCCGCCGCTGGCCATGATCTTGACGACGGAACAGCCGCGGGTGTGACGCTCGCGGACGGCGGCACGGAGCGCTTCGGCGCCCTCGACCTCACCGCCGAGGAAGTGGCAGTGGCCGCCGGGCGTGGTCAGCGGGGGGCCGGCGGCCAGGATCTCCGGACCCTGCTCCGGGTGTTCGGTCATTTCCTCCACGAGAGTCAGCGAGAGGTAGCCGCGGTCGCCGAGGTCGCGCATCGTGGTGATGCCGGCCAGTAGGGCGGACTGGGCGGCCGCCCGCATGTGTGCGAGCAGGTCACTGTCGGAGGCGGAGACCAGGGACGTCACCGGGTCCGGTCCGGCGTCGAAGGCGAGATGGACGTGAGTGTCGATCAGGCCGGGCAGCAGACAGGCCGAGACGCCGAAGTCGATGACCTCGCTGCCGTCGGCGGGCAGCGCGCCGGTTCGGTCGACGCGCACGATACGGTCCCCCGAAACATGCACAGTGGCCGGACCCGACAGGGTGTACCCGTCGAACATCGAACCGGCATGCAGGGCAAAGGAATTCAACAGTATTTCTCCGATCGGAAGGCGTGGGTCGCTCGGCGCCTCGGCACATGCGGGATTCGACTCCTGCCAGGTCGACGAAGGGGTTCGCACGGAAGCCCCGCCGACGGCCCCTATTCGGCAGTGCGGGGGCCGCTCCTTGACCAGGCGATGCTTCGCCGCCCGGGACGCACGGTCGGCGAGGACTGCTGCCTGTGAGGCTGGTGCCACCGTGCCCGATGCCCTCGCAAGGTCTGCGCCCCGTCAAGAAGACGACGTTGCCCCCACTGGTGTGGCAATGCGCCGTGAGCGCGGGAGGGCGTCAGCCGAAGAACTTCTCCAGCTCGGCGGCGAGCGCCGCAGGCTGCTCCTCGGCGATGTAGTGGCCGCTGTCGGCAATGGTGGCGTAGCGGATGTCGGTGGCCTTGCCCTCCATCATCGCCTGCACCACGGCGACGTACTGGCCACCCAGTCCCAGGACCGGCATCGTCAGCGGCGGGTAGGAGTTGTTGTCGGCCAGGTCCTGGTGGAACGTCCGGTACACGCCGAAGGCCGCGGCCACCGCTTCGGGCGCGTCGTAAGCCGCGGCGTACACGGCACGGCTTTCCTCGCTGATCCGCTCCGGGTGGAGCGCCAGGTGCTCGGTCGACCAGTCGATGATGTGCCGGAACCGTCCCGCCAGCAGCTTGACGGGCAGGCCGTCGACCTGGCTCAGCGGATACCACCAGGCGTTCGGCTGTTCCGGGGTGGGGAAGGGACTGATGACGTCGAGGAATATCTGGGAGAAGGGTCCGCCCTCCCAGATGGCGAGCTTCTTCGTGGCCTGGGGGTGGTTCGCGGCGAAGCTGTAGGCGACCATCGCCCCGATGTCCCCGCCGGCGATGTTGACCTGCTCGTGGCCCAGGCCGCGGATCAGTTCGTGGACGTCCTGCGCCATGTTCTTCTTGTCGTAGCCGCCTGCGGGCTTGTCCGACGCGCCTTGCCCGCGGTAGTCCACGGCGATGACGCGGAAGCGCTGCGCCAGTAGGGGGAGGAGTTCGCGCAGAGCGTGCACGGTGCGCGGCCAGCCGTCCATGAGGACGAGCGGCTCGCCCTCGCCTCCGGTGACGTAGTGCAGCCGGGTGCCGTTCACGTCGGCGTAGCCGTGTTCGAATCCTTCGAGCATGCTTGGTTCTCCTGTGTGCGATGGCGGTCACTTGCCCGGAGGTCGGGCCATGACCAGGTGAACGCCGGCCTTGCCGGCGGATGCCCCCTGCATGACGAGCACCTGGCCCTCGTTTGCCGCAACGCGGTCGGGCCGTGCGGTGGTGTGGAGTCAGGAGGGTTCCGGAAGGATGATCGACTTCGCCAGCCCGGCCATGATGTCGAACCGGGCGAGCTGGTCGTCGTCGATGACCGACGGAGGCCCCTCACCGGGCCGGGCGGGGAGGGCGTGATCGACGAAAATCTGTTCCAGGCCCGGAGGCGTGAAGATGAAAATCATCCTTGCGGCGTGGCTGCCCTTGTTCTTGAAGCGGTGACGGACCCCCCGGGGGATGTGAATGAAGTCGCCCGCGACCGCGGTGAAGAGATGGTCCCCGTCGAGGAACTCCAACTCCCCGTCGAGGATGTAGAACGTCTCCTCCTGCTCGGGGTGCGCGTGAGGAACGGGTCCGCCGCCGGCCGGAACCGTGGCCTCGATGAAGCCCATCCCGCCGTTGGTCTGCGCACCCGTGGCCTTGATCGTGTAGACGTCACCCGCGGCCCACACCGTCGGGCCCTTGCCTGACGGCACATGGAACGCGCCGCGCTTGTTCCAGTGCGGGTCGTGCGAGTCGAGATCGGCCAAGGAAAAGGTCATCGGTTCCTCGAAGTCTGGCTGGGATTGACATGGAAGGCGTCACAGCCGTCCGTGCGGGCCTGTGACGCATCGCGAAACCGGGCATGCCGCCGGCCGGGAAGGCGGAGCGTCAGGCGCTTCGGCGGAGGGGAGTGCGCCTTCGATCCGCCAACAGCCCGTGTTCCGCGGGGGGATGCACGGAGTGATCACATCTGGATCGTGGAGGGAAACCCCGTGTCCGGAGTCCCCGGGATCAAGGCATTCCCGCAACGGTCGCGGGCGGCCGTGATGGGGTCACGCGTCACGAGCAATCTCGCACCGAGTTCCGTCCCATGAAGCAGGTATGACCCCGTGACTGATCGCAAAGTCGCACAGGAGCCCGGCAACGCCCCAACCGACCCTAACAATCACCTTACGGAGTTCCATTCGCGGCCTTTCGGTTCATGGTGATTGTGAGGCGGATGGCTCGGAGCGCTGCCCGGCACCTTCGTCACGTCTCCGCGGACGCGGCGTGGGCCGCGCAGGCGCGACAGCCCGCCGTCCGCCGCGAAGCAACCGTGCTGGTCGCAGTCATCAGCGAAGGGTGTGATCGGCGCTGCGACCCGACAGGGAGCGGCGAGCCACCGAGCTCAGTCCGTGGACGGCCGGCCTTCGACAGGAAGGGACCGCTTGCCCAGGTTCCGCCAGGCTATGGCGCCCAGGAGCGGGGTCAGGACCATGATGACGAGCCAGCCCGCCTTGGGCAGTATGCGAATGCGGGCTTCGGGGGTCCTTATGCAGTCAACCAGAGCATAGATGTACAACACCGCGATTATCGCGTATATCGCGTATTCCAGCACTGCCGTCACGGGGTTATCTCCGGTGCCGCAGCAGTGATTACCGCAGGCAGTCCGGCAGATCCCCTGTCATGCCCGGTAGCTGTGGTCACGATGATTCCGCCCTTCCTGTGATCGTTACGGGTGGCTCGGTGCGCAGCCAGGCAACTTCGTTGCCCCTGAGCGAATACGGTCAGGAGTTGGCCGGGCGGCGCGATCCGCAGGCTCGCTCCGCTGCCACTTCCTCAGGTGGACGAGACAGCCACCGCCAATGTGACGGGTGCGGCGGGAGTTGCTGACGAAGGAGCGCTTGCGCGCCATCGGCCAAGCGCGGCGCCCGGCAGGAGACGGAGCGTCCCTGGGGCCCCACGCCCTGTCCAACTCGTGGGCGCCGAAGCGAACGTGGCCGGCGATGCGGCCCTTCGGGCCGGGGTGCCGGGGAGTCGTCCGCCGGCCCGCCGTCGCAGACGTCGACCGGCTGGATCGTGTCGCCTCCGCGCCGTCCCGTGGCCATGTCCGCTGCTCCAGGTCGACTACGCCGTGCCGGTCGACGCCCGCAACGCGGTCGGCTCGCAGCGCACGCACGACCTGGGACTGAACGTCCGGATGCGGGACGGAATGGCGGCGCCGCGCGGCGTGCGGCTGTTGGTCGAGACCTCCTACGACGACGGGAGGGCAGCGGCTTCACCGCCACCGTGCAGCGGCCGGCCAAGGTGCACGGCGACGCGTACGTGACGCTGCGCGTGACCGCGAAGGACGCGGCCGGCGACTCCGTCCGGCAGACGGTCGACCGGGCCTACCTGCACAGCGGCGCACGGTGACAGGGACTGCAACGCTGACCGGTACCTCGTGACGTCGCGGCGGGTGCCGGGGTATGTGAGCCCCGGCACCCGCACCCCGTCAGAAGCGCATGCGGCCCCGCAGGACATCGACCACGCGACAGACGGTCCAGGTCGCCCTTGCGGCGCCTACCGGCTGTTCCTCGCCGCGGCGGTGGCGCGGTAGGGGGCCAGGAAAGCGGTGAGTGCCGCCAGCAGTTCCTGCGGGGCCTCCTCGGCAACCCAGTGGCCGCTGCCCGGGATGACCAGGGACTGCACGTCGTCTGCCGCGAGCTTCATGGTGGTCGTCACTCCCTCTCCGACGCTTTGCGCTCCACCGATGGCGAGGACGGGGATGGTCAGGCGTCGCTTCACGCGGTCGGCGTTCTGCGCGAAGGTGGTGTCGAGGTCGCGGTACCAGCCGAAGCTGCCGCCCAGCGCGTGACGGTGCGAGGTGAGGGACTCGATGTAGTACCGGATGGCGTAGTCGGGCAGCTTTCGCGCGGCCTTGGTGTCGAGCTGCCAGCCGAAGTAGACGTCCTCCCGGCCTGCCACCAGGAGCTCGTTGACGTCGTCGAGCCGGTTGAAGGGGAAGTGCCAGAGCATGTTGTTGGCCTGGGCGGGACCGAGCAGAGGCGGTGAGGGCGTCACACCGGGAATGACGGCTTCCGCGACGGCGAGACGGTCGACACGGTGAGGGTGGTCCGCTGCGAGCGCGTAGCCGATCGGCATGCCCGTGTCATGGCCGACCACCGCGAAGCGTTCGTGGCCGAGGGTGTCCATCAGCGCGGCCAGATCGTTCGCGAGGGTGGCGGTGTCGTAGCCGTCGCGGGGCTTGTCGGTCAGCCCGATGCCGCGCTGGTCCACGGCGATGACCGTGTGGTTCCGCGCCAGCACCGGCATGACCAGGCGCCAGGCGTACCAGTTCTGCGGCCAGCCGTGTATCAGGAGCAGGGGCGGCCCGTCGCCGCCGACGACGGCGTGCTGACGTATGCCACCGGCCTGGATGAGCCGGCTGGTGAACGTCCGACGGAACCCTGCCGGGAGCCCGGGAACACCGGACACGGATCCGAAGCCCTTCGGGGTCTGCCGCGGAGCGGCCGTGGCGGGCAGAGCGGAGACACCGGTGAGCGCGAGACCGGCAGTGACGGCTGCCGCGCCGCCGACGAAAGCGCGCCGGGAGACCTGGCGGGGCGGCTGGTCCGGGCGCGATGACGACATGCCGGGACCAACTGGGCCGGGCGGTTCGATGGGAGAGGGGTTCACACTCGGTTCCTTCTGCGGTGGTGATCAGACGACGTCGGCGGGGCAAGGCGCCCGGCGACGGGGTGGGGGTGCCGGCAGTGCCCGATGGCGTGACATTGCGCCGGTACGAGCCGCCTTGCGTCCCTGCATGCGGCACGCCTGCACACAAGGAACATATAAGAGCATATGCTCCTATATTCGGAAGGGTGATGCGGTGTGCTCTGGGTCATTCCGGAGGAGGGGCCTGGCCCCGCACCGGCACGGGTGGTGGACCTTCCCAATTAAGAGTAGATGCTCGTATAGTGCACGGGAAGCCTGTGGAGGACGCAATGACAAGTGCTACGTCGAAGGCGGACCTGTGCAACAACCTGGCGCTGCGGAAGGCGTCACGGTACCTCGGCGCGACGTACGACAAGGCGCTGGCCCCGCTCGGCCTTCGGGCGACGCAATTCAGCATCCTGCAGCAGCTCAGCGTCCACGAAGAGATGACGATCACCGCCCTCGCCGACGTGATCGCCATGGACCGCACGACCATGGCCTCCAGCCTCAAGCCCCTCGCTCGCGAGGGGCTCGTCACCGTCGAGCCGTCGGCGACCGACCGCCGGGCACGCATCGTCGCCGTCACGCCCGCCGGCCTGGCCCGGATGAAGGCGGCACTCCCGCGGTGGGAGGGGGTGCAGGCGGAATTCGAGAAGAAGTTCGGTGCCGAGAACGCGGCCCGGATGCGCGCCTTCCTCGATGCCGTCCTCGACACCGGCTTCGATCCCTGGGCTGAGTGAACACTGCGACTGCGCCGTGCTGGGCGGTCGCGCGGCTGTCCATGGGGCCGTCGCCCCCAGGCGAGGTCTTTCCGCGCTGAGGACCTTGGACCCGCCGCGGTGGGCGAAGGCCGGCAAGGGTGTGTTGGCGCCTTGCCCTTCCGTAAATAGGAGCATATGCTCTTATTTGTGAGATGGTGACCCGGCGCGGCCGCCTGCAGAAGTGGTCAGCGCGCAGCTCAGCGCCTTCCCCGACTCCAGGCGCCTTGAAGAGGCCGGTTCCAGTGCCGGCTGAGCCCCGCCTCCGGTCACCGCAACCGCCGAGAGATCGCTGACCCCGCATCGCGAGAAGGAACCACGTCATGACCCTTGTGAAGGCAGCTGCCGTCCAGATCAGCCCCGTGCTCTACAGCCGTGCGGGCACGGTCGGGAAGGTGGTGGAGAAGATCCGTGAGCTGGGACGGAAAGGAGTCAGGTTCGCGGTCTTCCCGGAGACCGTTGTCCCGTACTACCCCTACTTCTCCTTCGTCCAGCCGCCCTACACCATGGCCAAGGAGCACCTGCGGCTGATGGAGGAGGCGGTGACCGTGCCGTCCGCCGACACGGATGCGATCGGCGCGGCGGCCCGCGAAGCCGGCGTGGTCGTCTCGATCGGCGTCAACGAACGTGATGGCGACTCCCTGTACAACACGCAGCTGCTCTTCGACGCAGACGGCACGCTGCTCCAGCGCCGCCGCAAGATCACGCCGACGTACCACGAGCGCATGGTCTGGGGGCAGGGCGACGGCTCCGGGCTGCGTGCCGTGGACAGCGCCGTCGGCCGCGTCGGCCAGCTCGCCTGCTGGGAGCACTACCAGCCCCTCGCCCGCTACGCCCTGATCGCCGACGGTGAGCAGATCCACGCCGCCATGTTCCCCGGCGCGTTCGGGGGCCCCCTGTTCGCGCCGCAGATGGAGGTGGCCATCCGTCAGCACGCGCTGGAGGCAGCCGCTTTCGTCGTCAACGCCACCGCCTGGCTCGACGCCGACCAGCGGGCGCAACTCGCGGCGGACACCGGTGCCCCGGCCGGGGTGTTCTCCCAAGGGTTCTTCACCGCCATCGTCGACCCCGACGGCGGCATCATCGGCGAGCCGCTCACCTCGGGTGAGGGAGAGGTGATCGCCGACCTGGACCTCACGATGATCGACCGGCGCAAGCGCCTGATGGACGCCCGGGGCCACTACAGCCGCCCCGAATTCCTCAGCCTGCAGATCGACCGCACACCCACCGCACCGCTGCTCGACCGCAGCACCCACACGCCGGTCCAGCGCGTCCACATACCCAACGACGGCCTGCACTCCGAAGTCTGAGGCCACCCCGCGTCAGGAGGCGTCGCCGCTGGTGGGCACGCCTCCTTTCCGGTGCCACGGCGCGTCCGGACCGGCCGGCCTCGCGGAGAACGCTGGTCAAGCGGAGCACCGTGTGTCCTCGGAGGGCACATGCGCAAGCTTGTCCGGGTTGAGGACCCTGCGGTAGGCGGTGATCAGGCCGTCCTTGATCTCCACCGTGTCCACGGAGACGGCTCGCCCGTCCCTGCGGAGGAGGAGCGCTGGCTCGCCTCCGACCTCGATGGCCTCAATACTGTCCGTGCGCAACAGGCGCCCCGCCCGCATCATCACCATGGCGATGCGCGCGCCGCCCCGGATGAGCTTGCGCGCCGCGACGACCCTGCCGCCACCGTCGGTGACATATACGGCATCGGGGTGCAGCAGACGCACCAGGCCGGCCATGTCCCCCGCTTCGTAGGCGCTGCGGAAGGCGGCGATGAGGCGCTCGCGCTCCGCCCGGGAGGCGTCCACGGTGCGCTGCCTGGCCCCGGCCACCTTCCGCCGTGCTCGTGAGGCGAGTTGTCGGGCGGCCGCCACGGAGATGCCGAGCACGTCGGCGATGCGGCTGAACTCGAGACCGAACACATCATGGAGGATGAAGGCCACACGCTCGGGCGGCTTCAGCTCTTCCATCACCACGAGCATCGCGGATCCGACGGATTCGTCGACCAACACCGGCTCGGAGGCGTCCGGCCCTGTCAGCAGGGGCGCCGGCAACCACGGCCCGACATAGGTTTCCCTACGGGCGCGGGCGGACTTGAGGATGTCATACGACCGTCGCGCTGCCACCGTGACCAGCCAGGCCCGCAGGTCACGGACGTCGCGTAGGTCGGCTGTGGCTGCCCGCAGCCATACGTCCTGGGCCACGTCCTCGGCATCGGCGACGCTACCGAGCAAGCGGTACGCCGCTCCGAAGACGGCGGGCCGGAGGGTTTCCCACTCGTCCTCGAGCATCCCAGGTGGCCTGGGTGCATGCCTCGCGTCCATCGACGTGGCCTCCTTCGCCCCGGTGTTCAGGTGGGCACCTCCCTGCACGGGGAGTACATGTTGGGAGAGGCCCATGTCGTGCAGACCTGTCGGACGCGCTCCAGGGTTCGGCGCACATGTCGCCTCGGCGGCAGCGTGCGCTTGCGCCGGTGCCGGAACGTCCAGAGACATGTGGCCAGCGGTTTCGCCGGGCCTCAGCAATAGGAGCATATACTCTCAGTGTCGAGGTCCCTGACGGGCCTCACCCCGCGCGTGCCGGATCGGCAGGGTTGCCCTCGGCCAGATAGAAGCATTGCTCCTATCTCTCGCCGGAGCCCCCGGCAACCGATCGATACGCAAGCCCGCCGCGGCCGGATCTTCGAAGGAGGCACGACATGGCGAACGCGGAAAGCAGTGACACCGACCGCCAGGGACTCAGCTACTACCCGTGGTGGCTGGACAACCTTGCCGACGACGTCACCCTGGAAGGCGCCGCCATGAACGGCACCGCGCGTGGCGCGGAAGCGGTTCGCGCCATCGTGGTCAAGGCCCGCGAACTGTACGAGTTCCAGGACTTCAGCTTCACCGGAGACTTCGGTGACAACGGCTTCCTCGAGATCTACGACGCCGCGGTCCTCGGCGAGCCCATGAAGGTCGTCGTCACGGTCACCTGCAACGCCGACGGCCAGGCCCAGGAACTCGCGGTGCTCCATCGGCCGCGCAACACACTGCTGCTCTTCTCCCGCGAGATGAACAAGAAGTTCGCCGGCACCCCCCTCGCCGAACACTTCCTCGCCGACGAGTCCTGAGACGATGGTTGGGCCGTCCGGCCCCGTCGGCCGAGGGGGTGGATCCGATGTTCGTTGCGCGCGCCCGCCAGTCGTGCTTGGCTCACCGGATGGACTTTCTCTTGACGGCAAGTGGCCTGCGCAACGAGACGCTGCGAGATGCGCTGCGGGACATGCTGGGAAAGCCGTTCGGATCGTCGAACGTCGTGTTCGTTCCCACGGCTTCGGTCGCCGAGCCCGGGGACCACGGGTGGGTTGTCAAGGACGTGAACCGGCTGCACGGCCTCGGCTGGCGGGAGTTCAACGTCCTGGAGCTGAACGGCCTGCCCCGGCAGATGGTGCTCGACCGGCTGCTCCATGCCGACGTCATCTATGTCGAGGGCGGCAGCCACTACCACCTTGCGCGCAGCATCACCGGCAACGGCCTGGCCGACGGCTTCCTGGAGGCGCTGGAGAGCCGGGTCTATGTGGGGGTCAGCGCCGGATCAATGATCTTCAGTCGTCATCTCACCGGGCACTCCGCCGACGTCATCGGGGACACTGCGGACCTCCAGGTACTCGGCGCGACGAACGTGGAGCCGCCGTTCGGCCTCTTCGACTGGTATCTCAAGCCCCACCTGTACTCGCCGGATTTTCCCGAGCGGGATGACGCCTGGGCTGATCGCATCGTTGCGCGGGCGGACTTTCCGATCTACTTCATCGACGACGAGACAGCCGTTCGCGTCAGGGACGGCAAGGTGGATGTCGTCTCCGAAGGCCGGTGGCGGTTCCATCCGTGACTCAGTTCCTGGTGGAGAGTCCCGGGCAGGGCAGTGCGGCGCCCACGGGCCGCACTGCTGCGGAGCCGATGCGGGACTCGGGAGTCCTGTTGGCACTGGAAATGGGACGCAAACCGGGCCGCACTGCCACGCCCAGGAGCGGCTGACGGCGACGACATCGGCGCCGCCAGAAACCGGGCATCGCAGTCGGTTGCACCGCGTTCACGAAGAGCGAGGGCAGGGCGCCCGGCCCCCTGCTCCTGGCGCAGGGCCTAGCGCCGGTAGGTCACCTGGGCCCAACCGCCGCGATCCTTCCCGAGCTGGCACCTCCTAGGTGCGCCGGATGACCAGCACGGCCACGTCGTCGAGGTGGTCTACGGCGACCACGGCGTTGAGGATGAGATCTGCCGTCGCCTCGATGTCGAGCCGGTCGTGCAGAGCGCGGCCGGCCAGCGTTCCCGCTCGCTCCAGTCCGGCTTCCAGCGTCAGTCCCGGCCCTTCGACCAGGCCGTCGGTGACCATGACCAGCGCGGCGCCTTCTTCCAAGGTGAAGGTCTCCTCGGGGTAGTTGACATCGGGCAGGACTCCCAGGACGGGTCCTCCGGGAAGTGTGCGGATGCAGTGGCTGCCGTCGTCGCGTGCGTGGAGCAGCGGAACATGGCCTGCGCTGGTGCCGATGACCTGACCGTCACGCGGATCGACGTGCAGCATGGTGCAGCTGGCGAAGCGTGGTGCGTCCATCGTGGTGAGCAGCTCGTTGGTGCGTGTCAGCACCGTTCCTGGCTCGGGCTCGTGGGCGGCGATCGCACGCATGGACGAGCGCACCTGTCCCATGAAAACCGCGGCATCGACGTCGTGCCCCTGGGCGTCGCCGATCTCGAGTGCGACCGCACCGTCGGGCAAGAAGAACGCGTCGTACCAGTCTCCGCCGATATCGAGCCCGTCCCGGCTGGGCTGATAGCGGACGGCGACCTCCAGGCCCGGGAGGTGCTCGGGCAGCGTGGGGAGCATGCTCTGCTGGACCGCCGTGGACAGCTCGACGTGGGCCTGCTGCAACCTGATGCGCCTCAGGGCCTGGCCTGCCAGATCGGCCAGAGTGGTCATGAAGGCGAGCTTCTCCAGGGAAGGAGGGCGCTTGCTGTCGTACGTCACTGCCCAGGCCCCGAGTGGTCGGTCGCCCGGTGGGCTGAGGGGGGTGATCGACATGGCGACATCGGGGCCAGGCGGTGCCTGGGCCGTACTTGAATCACTCAGCCAACACCGCGCGAGCTCCTCCCGGCTGGCGATGAATCGCGGCTGACCGGTACGGATCGCACAGGGCAACGGCCGGTCCTCATCCAGCGACAGACCGAGCAGGGCATCGGTCTGCCATGTGGGGATCCCGGCATCCGAGGAGATGCGCAGGCGCCCGTCGTCGACGAGCGCGAAGAGGGCGCCGAAACCGCCGTAGGCCGCGGCGAGCCGAGTCAGGACCACCTGCTGCAACTCCTGCTCGGTGGCGGCAGTGAACAGGGCGGACGAGAACGCGGCGATCTCATCGGCGCGCCGCCGCTCGGCACTCACCGCAGCCAGCATGTCTTTTTGGTGCGTCTCCACGGTGGACTCGTCGCGGATCACCCCGAAGACCCGTTCGGGACCGCCGTATCCCAGCGTGATCCGGCGGGCTTGGCTGGCCAGCATGCGCCAGCCGTCATGCTCGGTATGGAACCGCGACCTGATCCACGGGGACTGGGCGACGGACGAGCGCACGAGCCGCTGCACGTCCTTTCGGTCATCGGGGTGCACTCGCCGGATCACCATGGGCAGGGACATGGACGCCTGCGGGAAGAGCGTTGCCAGGGCGGGCTCGCCACCCAGCCACTCGATCTGGTGCTCATCGGGTGAACACATGTATAGGCCAAGGCCGGCGGCCTTGGCTGCAAGGTCAAACGGGATCAGCAGGGCGCCCAGGTCATGTCGCGCGTCCAACGAGTGCACCCACACAAGCCGCTTGTCATCTGCGGGGTCCGTCACCGGCCGCGCCTCGACCAGGCAGACCACAGACGCTTCGCCCGTCCCAGGGAATTCCAGCACCCGCATTGCGAGCCGCTTCGTCGTCGCCCCGTGCGCCAGCAGGCTCCTGGCCGAGATCCGTTGATCTTCGGACAGCAGGTCACTGAAGCCGCGACCCACGCACTGTTCCTCTGGCCTGCCGAGCGCTGAGGCCATTGCGGTGTTGAGGCGGCGGATGACACCGTCCAGGGCCAAAAGAGCCGACGGTGTGGCCCTCTGCAGGAGTTCGTCCGAGGCGTCCATCTGCCGCTCCCTGACCATCATCGAGTGATATCACCCCGATAGGCGTAATAATCCTATCTGTCGCGGCAGGGCAGGTCGCGTCCGCTGGGAGCCGGGCGCGAAGCCGATCGGTAGCCCAGCCGACAGTGGCCGGCGGCTCGGTAGAGCGGCCTCTGCGTGCCATCGATGGGGCATCCGGTGCCGCTCCGTGCAGGATCCGGAGGGGTGACCCCTCCTCGGGGTGCAGCCGTCCTTCGTGGGTCGCAGCGTGCGCCGACGGGAATGCCGACTCATACTCAGACTGGACCGTTTCGTCCACTTCGCTTAGGCTGAATCGCGCTGCGCGACAGTCAGGGTGGGCGGTCTCTACAGCAACTCGTCCAGAGTCTGAACCTCCTCACGGCAGCCGTCGATCGACTTCTGGCAACTTTCCCACTATGGGGCTTTCATGATGGGCTGGAGGGCTGAGATGTCTGACGTTCTTTTTTTAGACGCGGAATCGTCTGTGGTGGTGAGCGACAACGAGAAGGAGTATCGCTACGAGATCTCCGTAGCGGGTGAGACGGTCGGTCACATGGGCTATCGATCGATCGGCAATCGACGCGTGTTGATGCACACTGTCATCTATCACGCATTCCGCGGGCAAGGTCTCTCCAACGTTCTCATCAAGAGCACCCTGGACTTCTTGCGCATCCACGGAAACACCATTTCAAATTATTGCCCAGTCGTCGACGGGTTCATACGCAAGAATCCCGAATACGTCAGCCTGGTCGACGCGAAACATTCGGGCACCTGGGTCTGGCCTTCATCGGGCTGACCAGCCGGCCGGCCGTCAACTGCCCGCCTGCGTGGCAAAGCATCGAGCCGAGGATCCGGCTCAGTCCACGAGGTAGGAGCGGACGTAGCTCAACGCCATCTGCATGGAGACGCGCATCGGCTCGACGTCCTGGGCGGTCTGGGCCAGCAAATAGCCACCCTGCAAAGCGGCCATGACAGCGGTGGCGAGCTGCTCCGGGTCTGCTTCTTGGCGGAGCGAGCCGTTTTCCTGCATGCGCTTCAAGCCTGCCGAGATGAGCTGCTGCCAGTCAGCGAACGTCTCGGCAAGCTTGCTCCTCGACGTCGGGTCCTGCGCCGCCCGCGCGCTGACGAGCGAGCCCAACGCGCACCCGTACGCACCGTTCTGCAAAGAGTTGAGATGGATGACCTTGTCGCTCCATCGCTCCAGCGCGCGAATGGAATTCATCCGCTCCAGCATTTGTCGATCACGGTTCAGGACTTGACCGGCCCGCAGTTCGATGACGCTGTGGACAAGCTGGTCTTTGTCCGCGAAGTGGCGATACAGCTGAGATTTGCTCGTCCCGCTCGTCGCTCGTACGTCATCGAGTGAGACCGCGTTGACGCCCCTCACGTAGAAAAGGTCGGCAGCGGCCTGAATGATGCGGTCACGGGTGACAGCCCCACGCGAGGTCAGGCGCCGCTCTTGCCTAGGAGCATCATCTACGGACATGTGCCCGATATTACTACGAGCGATCACCGGGTCCGCGGAAGAGTCTGAGAGTGCTGCCGACCCACGCTGGGGGGTACCGGTCGGCTGCTGCGTGCCCACCGGGGCGTCGAGCGCATGAGGTGCGGCCTTCGCAGGTGCGCGTGACTTTCGTGACTTGCCTGTCACATGGACCACCTCTGCCGCTCACTGGATGCGAACCGTGGGAACGCTCGAATGTGGGCCTCACTTCCCCTCGTCATGACTTCTGGGCAGCAGCCCGCGCCGGCACGCATCAGGTTCCCGTGAGCGCGGTGAGAACCCCGACGATGGCGACATTCGCAGGCACGTCACTACATGGACTACATGGTCCTCTCGCTTGCGTCATAAGGGAAGAGGACGGTGGGCTCCACGTCTTATGGAGCTGATAACCGGTGATTATCGGTGGCGTTCCGGGCGGAGTGACAACTCTGGTTGCAGTGGTCGAGGGGCCGCGCAGTCCAACCGGCGGCTATTGCTCCGCACCAACGAGCGCGCGTCCAGAACAGTGAACGACTCTGTTCCGTGGTCGACGCTAGCACTGTGTGATCACTGGTGATGGGTGCGTGAAGGCCGCCGCAAGCCCGTCGCCGGCATTCTCCGCTCGGAGGCCAGCCGATGCGCACGATCACTCCCGCAGGCACCACCTGCAAGAGGAGCATCACTGATGCGCGCAGCACCCATGCACGGCGCTGGGGCCGGCCGCGGAGACCGGTGACGCGTAGAGGCGATCCGCTGGCTGCCAGCGGCACCGTCCGTATGGGCGGCGGTCGGCCCCCAGGGCTGCCCTTCGTCGCCATCGTCCCGGAGACCCGGGTTGCAGGCGTCAGGGGCTGACCCGGTCTCCTTGAAACGGGACCATCTCGACCAGTCATCGACTTGAGCATGCTGTTAGAGTTCAGCTCGGACCAATGTTGTGGACCTTTTAGTTCACTTTCCTTTGTGGATGGGCGTGCGTGGCGCGCGGACGGCGACGGGATGCAGGGAGTACCCGATGAAGGCGATTGTGGCGACCGATCAGGCCGCGGGGACGGCCGGAATGAGGCTGGCGGAGCGCCCCACGCCCGAGACGGCAGGGAACGATGTGCTTGTTGAGGTTCATGCGTCCGGATTCACCCCAGGGGAGCTGACATGGCCTTCGAACTGGACGGACCGCCTGGGCCGCGACCGCACACCATCGATCCCCGGTCATGAGCTCGCCGGAGTGGTCAGTGCCCTCGGCCATGGCACGACGGGGCTGTCCGTGGGACAGCGAGTCTTCGGCCTCACGGACTGGACCCGCGACGGCACGCTGGCGGAGTATGCGGCCGTCGAAGCACGTAACCTCGCGCCGCTGCCCGGCGATGTTGACTTCACGGTGGGCGCGAGCCTGCCGATCTCGGGCCTGACGGCGTGGCAGGGCCTGTTCGAGCATGGGCGTCTTCAGCCGGGGCAGAGCGTCCTCGTGCACGGTGCGGCCGGCGGAGTCGGATCGATGGTCACGCAACTAGCGCGCGAGGCGGGTGCTTACGTCATCGGCACCGGACGTGCCGCCGATCGTCAGACGGTGCTCGACTTCGGCGCGACGGAGTTCGTCGACCTGGACAACGACACGCTGGAAGACGTCGGCGCAGTTGATCTGGTCTTCGACGTCATCGGTGGCGACGTAGGGAAGCGATCCGCGAGCCTGGTTCGGGCCGGAGGAACGCTGGTGACCATCGCCGGCCCGCCGGAGGCTCGACCTGCGGACGGCCTGGCCATCGACTTCGTTGTCGAGTCTGATCGCCTCCAGCTGCGTGAGGTGGTCCAGCGGGTGCGGGACGGACGGCTGCGTACGGTCATCGGCAACGTCGCGACCCTCGATGACGCCGTCGCGGCCTTCAATCCGACCGAGCGGGTCAGTGGAAGGACCATCATCCGCGTCCGCTGAAGGCTCATCAACCCTCCAAGAGGACGATCTAGTCCATTAGGTGATCGACAGGCCCCGTCATCCAGGCGGAGCCAGCACAGATACAGGAACAGCGATGGCCAAGGTGCTGTGGACTGACGTGAGCGGCTCGATCCGAGTCCTCAAGGACGAAGACAACAGGTTCTACGAGGTTCGAGAGAACGGCAACTATGCAGGGCTGCTCGCCTACGAGCGCAAGGGCGGTCAGTACAGCCTGACGCACACGTACGTCCAGGAGGGTTACCGCGGCCGCGGCCTGGGGACCGCGTTGATCCACGAGGCGCTGTCCGACCTGGTGAGGGAACACGCGGCAGTCACCAACCGGTGCCCCGTCGTGGATCGCTTCATCGAGAAGCACCCGCAGTTCCGCGAGATCCTCGATCCCGGGTCGCAGGCCGTCGACGATGCCCGCAACTGAGGTGCCCGCCCGCGGCGGAACGAGATGCGGCGGCGCAAGCGTGGCTGCCGAGCAGGCGGTGACGCCGGCGAGCGGTGGGCCGAGGGAAGGCCGCCGGCAAGCCGGTGTCGGTGAGGAAGTCACCCATGGCCGACAAGGCAGGAGATGGGACCGGGTGCCGAATGGCTTCGATGGCCAGCGCCAGCGGTACGCCCCGGACTGCGCCCTCACGCGTCGCCATCGATTCCACATCTCTCAGAAGGGGCAGAGAATGGCGATCACCAGCGGAGCCATAGCGCGTGTTCGCATGATCCAGGCCGCTGCAGACCTCTTTTACGTCAAGGGTGTCCACTCGGTGACCCTGGATGACGTGCGAGCGGTGAGCGGGACCAGCAAGTCCCAGTTCTACCGTCATTTTCCGGACAAGGACGAGCTTGTACGCAGCGTGATCGAGTTGCGTGCCCAGCAGATCCTCGATCGCGACCGACAGCACTTGGCACGGATGAGCTCCTTCCAGGCCCTGGAACACTGGAACGAATCGATCATCCGCCTCAACTCTCTCCAGGACGGAGCCTACGGGTGCGCTCTGGGTGCACTCGTCGGATCCCGCGCGCCTCACGATCCCGCGGCCCGACACCTGCTCGCTGAGACGCCGAGCCGCGGCCCTTCAAGGATCTCGCTGTGCACGACGTCAAGGTCCGCATCCTCAGTGACGTTGCCCTGGTCCACGGCCGCGCCACCTACACCATGCTCGCCGACGGAGCGACCCAGGAAGCCCTGTACACGGACACGTACCAGAAGCGTGAGGGTGGCTGGGTCTGCGTCTCGGCCTGTGCGATCGCCCCGGGCACCTGACCCGACCACCCGGTCGAGGCTGCTGGTCGCGCTCCAGGTGGGGACCATGCGCACAGGCACGTCACGAGACGGCAATGGGCCGAGACGACGCGACCTCACTCCAGCGCTCACGCACGTCGGCACAGGTTGCGAACAACACCAGTGGAATCGGCGCCGGTGTGGCCGCCAACGCAGTCGGCCACGCCGACGCTGTCCGCGTGCGAACAGTCCACGACCCCGTCATCCTCTCCCGCACACCCGGCCGCAGGCAGACGAATAGCGCCCGAGGACTTCGGTCGGGTCGGGACCCGACTCTCCGACTCATGGAAAGGCACTGCTCGATGCAGGACGTGGCACCAGTGATCAACCTGACCCGCCGGGGCAGATCGCTCCACCTGGCTTTCTCCTCTGCAGTGGTCTCCCTGGTGGCCTCGTTTGCCGCGTCGGCCGCACCGATCCCCTTGTTCAACACCTACCGGGCCGAGGACGGGTTCACCAACGCCGGCATCTCACTGGCCGTCGTCAGCAACTCCGTCGGCACCATCGCCGGACTGTTGGTGCTGGGACGACTGTCCGGTCATCTGGGCCGACGGCCCACCGCGATCGCCAGTCTCGGCCTGCTCCTGCTGGGCTGTCTGCTCCTGCTGAACGTGCACGACATCGTGACCCTGCTGTCCGGTCGGCTCCTGATGGGTGTGGGTACAGGGGTGGCCAGTAGCAGCCTCACCTCCTACATCGTCGACGCCGCACCCACCAGACCGGAGTGGTTGGCCTCCGTCGCCTCCAGCCAGGGACCCATGCTCGGCCTCACCCTCGGCGCCATCGCCTCCGGCGCCCTGGTCCAGTTCGGTCCCTGGCCACGCCACCTCATCTACCTGGTCTGCGCCGGATTCCTCGTACTGTCTGCCGCACTCATCGTCATCAGTCCGGAAACCGCGAAGCCGACGCCGGGCGCTTGGCAATCACTGCTACCCCGGGTCCGCATACCGGTCCGAGTCAGGCATCTGCTGCCTGTCGCCGCCGCGGTGTTCCTCGCGACCTGGGCGACCGGGGCCTTCTACCAGGCCTTCGTGCCCGCACTGGTCGCAGATCAGTTCCACACCCACAGCCCGCTCATCCTCGGCCTGTTGTTCGCCTTTTACATGGCCCCCAGCGTTCTCGGCGCTCCCATCGGCGGCCGGTTCACCTCCGCGGCGGCCCAGCGAATCGGCATGCTCATCTTCCTGGCCGGATGGATCGGCATCATCACAGCGATCGCCGTAGGCACACTGGCGTTGTTCATCGCCGCAACCATCATCGCCGGCACCGGTCAAGGCATCGCCATCAGCTCCGCCACCCGCGGCCTGCTGCACGGCAGCACCCTCGCCGACCGGGCACCGATCTTCAGCGCCATCTACCTCCTCTGCTACAGCGGAGCCGCCTTCCCCAGCCTCATCTCCGGCCAGCTCTCGAACGCCTTCTCACTACCTCAGATCGCCCTCGGATACGCCGTACTCGCCATCGTCGCCACCTTCTTCAGCGTCCTCGCTGCACGCGACCCGCACACCGATTTGACCGGGATCAGCCGTCGTGGTGGGTGATCACGACGAACCTCGCCGCCATCCCGGCGTCTCCCGGTCATGAGCAGGCAATCAGGCGGGCTCGCCGCGTGACTGCGAGGGCAACCGGGAACCTGCCACCGGAAATGCGGTTCCCACCCCTACGGGCGGTAGCGCGCCTACGCGTTGGGTGCCATGCCCCCATCGAGCGAAGCCTGTACCGGTTCGTGGTCCCGACGCGATCACGGCCCGCCAGGGTCGACGTACCGGGCCGGATCCTGACAAGGTCAGGACTGGTATTCACGGCGCAGGGGAGCAGAAGTGGCAGAGGTGACCGAGGGCAAGGCGCGCGGGAAGGAGGGCTCGGAAGGCATTCCTTCGGACGTCGCGCGCGATGCGCGGGTCCGGAACTACCGGCCAGGCGGCGCCGAACAGGGCCCGGAGGTGGCGCAGTCCGGCCTGGTCGCCAGAGAACCCTGATGGCGACCGGCCGCCTGAGGCTCTTCGCCTCCGGTGGCCTCGGGCGGCCTCGCCGTGGAGTACGTGACCGTGGGTCTTCCGGGGTCCCTGCCACCGGCCACGGAAGCGACCGTCTACCGGATCGTGCAGGAGTCGCTGACCAACGTGGTCAGACATGCCTCCGCGGAATCCGCGACGGTGTGCGTGGAGCTGGGCGCCGAGTCCGTGGAGATCACGGTCACCGACGACGGCAGGGGGGCCGCCGTCGGCACCGGCGGCAGGCCGGGTGGGGGCACGGGGCACGGGCTGATCGGGCTGCGGGAGCGGGCCGCGGCGCACGGCGGGACCGTCCGGATGGGCCCGGGCCCGGACGGCACGGGGTTCCGGGTGAGAGTGCGGTTTCCGCTGGCTGATGTCTTCATGGAGGTGGACGGGTGACCATTCGGGTGGTGGCGGCCGACGACCAGGAGCTCGTACGCAGCGGCTTCGCCATGATCTTCGACGCCCAGCCCGGCATCGAGGTGGTCGCGGAGGCGGCTGACGGGGCCGAGGCGACGGCGGCCGTGCGGCTCCACGGCGCGGACGTGGCGCTCCTGGACGTCAGGATGCCGGGCACGGACGGGATCGAGGCGTGTCGCGCCATCAGTGCGGCGACCGACTGCCGAACGATCATGCTCACCACCTTCGACTCCGACGAGTACGTGTACGAGGCGCTGCATGCGGGAGCGAGCGGCTTCCTCCTCAAGGACGTCAGGCGCGACGATCTGGTCCACGCGGTGCGGGTGGTGGCCGAGGGTGATTCCCTGCTCGCCCCCACGGTGGCGCGCCGGCTGGTCGAGGAGTACAGGAGCCGGCCCCGGCCGGCCTGGGCGCCTGCGTCGGACCGGCTCGACACGCTGACCGCACGCGAGCGCGAGACCCTGCTGCACCTCGCCCGGGGACTGTCCAACGCCGAGATCGCGGCCGCGCTGACGGTCAGCGAGCACACCGTGAAGACCCATGTCGGCAACGTGCTGGCGAAGCTTGGACTCAGGGACCGCATCCAGGCGGTCATCTGCGCGTACGAGACCGGACTGGTGACTGCGGGGGGACCGGCCGGCGCCGGTCTCCCGGTACGTGATCCCTCTCCCGGAGGAGGCGGGCCCGCCGGCTCCCCCGCGGAGGCGACTCGACGTCGTCACCAAGACCGCTCGCCCGGGCGATCCGCTCGGGGGCTGTGATCAACAGGATGGCAGGCAACGGCTCGCGCCGTTTCCCGTCGTCAGGAGATCACAAGATGAACGCCCGTACCCGTACCGCCCTGTCCGCTCTCCTCGCCCTGACTGCCGTGGCCTTCCCGGCGGCCCAGGCGGCTGTGGCCACTCCGCCCCCGTCGCCGTCCTCGTGTACTTCCGCCGCGCACACGGGCGGGCTCGACACCGAGGCGTTGTGCACGGCGCTCGGCTCCCTGCCCGACTCCGACACCACCGCCGCGCTCGTACGCGTCGGCGGCACGGACGGTACGTGGCGCGGCAGCGCGGGCGTGCACGACCTGGACAGCGGACGCCCGGCCGATCCGCAAGGCCGTTTCCGGGCCGGCTCGGTGACCAAAGTGTTCACGGCGGTGGTGGTCCTGCAGCTCGCCGCCGAGCGGAAGGTGGACCTGAGCGCGCCCGCGCGCCGCTACCTGCCGGAACTGATCCCCGATGCGTACTGGGACGTCACCGTGCGGCAGTTGCTCAACCACACGAGCGGCATTCCGGCGGCCGACATGCCGGGCGACACCATCGAGGAGGCCTACGCCCACCGGTTCGATCGCTACTCGCCCGAGGACATGGTGGAGAACGCGACCGCGAAGCCGACCGAGTTCGCGCCCAACACCCAGCAGCACTACCTCAACATCAACTACACCGTGCTCGGTCTGCTGATCGAGAGGATCACCGGACGTGCCTACGAAGAGGAGGTCGGCCGGCGCATTCTGAGGCCGCTGCGGCTTCAGAACACCTTCTACCCCGGCACCGACCCGCGCATCGAGGGACCCCACAACCACGGCTACCAGGCCTTTCCGCGCCCCGACGGCTCGACCGAGCTCCGCGACGTGACGGTGTGGGGCCAGACGCAGGGCTACGCGGCGGGCGACATCATCTCCACCACCGCCGACTTGGAACGGTTCCAACGGGCGCTGTTCACAGGTCGTGTGGTGCCTCGGCCGCAGCTGGAGGAGATGTTCACCCTGCCCGAGGCGTCGGTGCGTGAGTACGGCTCGGGCGCCCCGGCCTCCTACAGCGCAGGGCTGTCCAAGATCAATCTCGGCGGCCGCGAGGTGTGGGGCAAGACGGGCAGCCGGTACGGCTACACCAGCGTCATCGCCGCCACCCGCGACCTGTCCCGCACGATGGTGATGAACGTCGGTGCCACGGACGCGAAGGGCGAGGACATGACCTCCACCGAACTGGCCCTGATAGTCGCGGCGTTCGGGGCTCCGTCCGCCTGAGCCCGGTGGCGCTCCGCGCCCCGGAGTCATCACGATCGGGCCTGCGCAGGACACCCGGGCATCCCCTGCCTCGACGGTCATCACCTACGGGGCCGGGGCCCGTGCCAGGTCCTCGACCTGGCACGGGCCGCGGTAGCGTCCGGAGGAGGCCGGGCGGCCGTCTGCTTCCCACCATTGGACGCCCGCCACATGCGCGACCACGCCCTGCCGGGAACGCTGTCGCGGTCGGTCGACCTCGGTGCGACGTTGCCACACGCCCTCACCGCCCCGGCCGGCCACCGGCCTGCGGACCGCGCATCACGGTCCTGGCTCGCGGCCGCATCCACGCCGCACCATCGCATCTGCCACGACCCTGTACCCCAGCGGTGCACCGGGCCTCCGCCGCGGCGCCTCTGCTCGAAGCGACGTTGTCGTCCGACCGGTGCTCCCCAGCGGACGTCTACCTGGCGGCAGGTGCGGGGCACACGACGAACCGGCCCCATCACGCCTTCTAGCGGCGTGTCGGGGCCGGTTCCGGTTCGGGTCGCCGCCACCCCTACGGGCGGGTGCCGGCGTCAGCTACGGGGTCAGCGGTGGCACTCGTGATGGGCGGGGCGCCAGACGCGGGTCCACTTGCCGGGGTGCCAGCGGTGGTGCCGGTCCCGGAACCCCGGGTGCCACTGCCGTGCCCAGTGGCCCGCCACCTTCGCGCAGTGGTGCGACGCTTTCGGCGGCCGGTGGTCCTGCGGGGCGGCCGACGCGGTGCCGACCGTGCCGACGAGCGCGCCCGCGGCCAGGGCCACCGTTGCCGCGCCCAGGGCCGTGGCCCTCTTCAACCCGTTGATCATGTTCAGGCCTTTCCGTACGAACGGGGGCTGACGGCCCCGGGACTGCCCGGACCGTTCGGCCGGGCATGCGCTGATCCTCACCCTCCGGCGCCACCAGAACACCGCAGAACACTGCTTCTCACGAAATACAATTCAATTTCTCATCGGGCTTAAATAGTCATATATTCGCGAAGTTATTCGTGTGTTGCCGCCCCGGACATGCAGCGCTGCTCCCGGGTCACGGCGCAGGTGCCCCACCTTGATGCGATCGGTCGGCGTCGAGAACCACACAAACCGGGCTTCGGAGTCCCAGCTGTCCAGCGTCTGACAGTGCGGGCGTGCCGAACTGCTGCTTGCCGAGCAGCGCGGAGATGACGGAATCGCTCGCCATGCCGGTGCCTGCCGACCCCCGGTCCCGTCGACGGGAAGTCGGCCTGAGCTCGGTCGGAAGCCCCCGGTGTCAGCGCCTGCCGCTACCGTTCGGCCGTTAACGATCTCCAGGGAGGGCGGCTCAACGGCGGCCGCGCGCAACACCGTGCGCCACTGTGCGATCATGCATCGGCCCCTCGCTCCAGGGGTGAGACCCGGCCGCTCGCCGAGCACTACGTGGGGGAATCGCCATGAGGCGAACGATCGCTACTGGTGTCGCCCTCGTGGCGATCGCGGGCGCTGGTGGGTGTACCGAAACCGCCACGCACACCGAAGGCAAGGCAGCGCCGTCGGTGCCGGCTCGGACCATGGGTCCGAGGGCTTGCGTCAACGGAACGTACCAGTGGTTCAACGTCGAGCGGCCTGTTCGGCTCTCCGCCCTCTCCGAGGTGGAGACCTTCGGCAAGGGCGGCGGCACGTTCACGAAGGCACCCAAGCACCGGGTCTCGTGGCCCGAGACATCCGTATTGGCGAGCGGTCCAGCCTTGCCGTCGCGTGAAGTGCTGTTTTCCCTTGCGCAATTGATAGGCGAGGCCCAGGAGGATGACACTTCCGCCGACATGGCCTTCACCGAGGTCGGCAGAAGACCGGGCGATCCCAATCTGAGCCGGGCCGTCTCGGCGCCTGGGGCAGGCCGATTTGTGTTGTACAACGAGACACACGTCGTCGAGGCGGACTTCCGGTACACGTGCCCAGGCACGAAAACCGTGACCATCGGGCATGCGAAGAGCTGGACGGCGGAGGCTTCGGGCACCCTTGAGTGCGGCACCCGGACCGGTCCCGGCAGCGATGCCGACCTGGCCGTCGCACGAGAAGCCGCCCGACTTTCATGCGGCCCCAAGTCGATCGCCGCGCAGGGCACACCGACCTCCGGGCAGTGACTACCTGCGGCCCGCTCGATTCCGCCGAGGTTGTACGTGCAGTTGGAGTCACGCGTGCGTGGGCTCACCCGATGAGGGGCGGGCCCCGTGCGGCAGGTCACGCAGGTGATCTCCCAACCCACGAAGCGGGCCAGGCAACTGTCCACAGGCGGCGACCTTTGGTCGGCCCCGGTGAGGTGGTCTCACCTGTGAAGGCCCCGGCGACAAGCGCCGTCACGGCGGGTTGGCCGCTGCCCGGCAGGCCCCGGTGGCGGCGCCGCCCGGTACGCCGGCCCCGGTCAGGCCGCTCACACAGCCCTTCAGGTCACCGTGTACCCCCAGGGTGCACGCCGTTGTGACGGCGTCGGAAACCTCGACGCCCGATTGCCGAACCATGTTCGTGCAGGACGGGATGTCCGCGTGGGCGGCGGGGACGGTGAAAGCCGCGCCGCCGAGTGCGACGGTCAGACCGGTGAGGACACTGGCGATTCGGATCGACGTGCGCATGGGAGGCACCTGCTCTCCGGGGTCGGTCGGGAACTCAAGGCGCCGAGCCGCGGACACGACCGGTGCACGACCGTGGAAGCGGGCCTCGCAGCGGTCGGCTCGGCAGACCACCCCTTTTTCCGACACTAGAGCAGCGCGTCACCGTGCGCACTCCGGCTCGGCGCCGCTGGCATCCTCTGGCCACGCGGTCCCTCCGCAGACCACTCGTCTTCACACTGCGAACCAACCCTGCCGCACAGGATCAGCGATCGTCTCTTCAGAGATGCATCAATGCATCCACCCCAGGCAACCAGGGGCTCAGGCACAATTGGAGTCGTGCCGACACCTCCTGACCCCGCTGTCCTGTACCCCGACGTCGCGGCCTGTGGCAGCCTTGCCGCGGCGCTCCGGACCGCGGCGGAAGGTCGCCTCGACGCCGTTCCCGTCCGGTCCTCGGACCTGGTCCATGCGGTTGTGCCCAGCACCTTGCCGCATCGCGAACCGCTGAAGATCAGTGCTTGGTCGTACGAACGAGTCTGGTCGATCCGGGGCACGGAACCGTTCCAGAGCCTGGCCCTCATCGACGGTAGGACAGACGACCTGGCAGAAATCGCCAGTGCCGCCCTGGCGTGGCACGACGGGGCGTCCCTGAACGACATCCGCCGAGCGGCACCCTTCGTGCATGTGACCGGACGATTTGAGGTGCCGGACCACGATCCCGCACGGCTGACGGAATCCGAGTGGCAGAGCCTGCGCCTGGAGGCGGCCGAAATGGAGTACGACTGGCACGAGACGTACCAGGCCCTGATCGAGGCCGCGTACGCCGAGCCGGTCCTGTGCGCCCTCTACCCGTTCACCAGCCACTGGGCGCTGCGCTTCTCGACCACAACCCGCCCGCGCCTGACCGTCGTCGGACCGTACCTGGCCGCGAAAAGCGATGGCACGTACGGAGCGGGCGGGAGCATCGCCAACGAGGACCTCGGCGTCTTCACCACGGCGAAGGAGGCTGTGGCACTGGCCGTGCACCATCTGCCTTCCGGCCTGGCGCCAGTCGCGCTGGGCGGATGAACCTAGCCGCGGTGCTGGAACGCGACCACCGTCTCATCCGCACCGCACAGGCGGCCCCTCGCCGACAAGGGCTTCGCGGGCCGGGAGTTCGAGGCGATGCTCACCGAGCGTTTCGACGTCCACCGGGTCCTATCCGACCGCAAGGACGAGTCCGCCGGCATGGACGACGCGCCCGTGTGCCGCCAGTGGATCGAGGCCGTCTCGACCCCTTCAAAGGTCGGCTCAGTCCGGACAACACGGTGGCAGAACCCTGGCCGGATTCTTCGCACGCACCGAGCAACGCCCCCTCGCCGCGCATCCGGTATCCGGCACAACCGGAGTGGCGACGCCAAGCACCGACGATCCCTGACCGCCCACGACCACTGAGAACAGCGGACCCAGTCGTCTAGGCTCTCGCCGTGCTCCTGATCCACGACGGGGAAGCCGCCCCCGACGCGCCCGTCCTTCGTACCGGCGGAGTCCCGCTCGTCCCGGAGGGCTTCGTGTGGCCGACCTGCCGGAACTGCGCCGGGGCGCTGCAGTTCCTCGCGCACCTGCCCGTCGACGGCGGGGCGGTCGCCGTCTTCTTCTGCCAGAACGACCCGGACATGTGCGACGACTGGGACGCCGCCGCGGGTGGCAACCGCGCCTACCTGTTCACCGGCCCGCTCGGTCCGGCCGCCGTCCCCGCCGAGGGCGAGACGCTGCTCGGCGCCGTCACCGCGCTGCGCCCGCAGCCCGTCGGCGTCGCCACGACGGCGCCCGTCCTCGGACGGCTGGGCGGCGAGCCGGACTGGCTGCAGAACGACGAGACGCCGTCCTGCCCTTCCTGCGCCTCGCCCATGGCGTTCGTGGCGGAACTGGTGGAGGGGCACGACCACACCACCTCCGCGAACTTCGGTGGCGGCGGCCTGGGTTACACCTTCGTCTGCCGGCCCTGCGAGCGGGCCGCGTTCCTCTGGCAGCGCTGACCGCGGCCCCGCCCTCGGGGCGCCCTCGTGTGCCCCTCGTGGTGACCGTCCCGGCCCGTGGAGTTCGTGACGCGATCTTGAGTGTTGGGGGGGCAGGAGCCCGTGCGCCGTGGTCTCGGATGCGGGCGTGTTTCGTTGGTCTTGCCGAGCCAGCGGCGATGCAGATCGCGCCAACGCCCCGGGGACCGCGCCCGGGGGCCGCCCGGAATGGGAGGGGCACGCTGCCATCCGCGCGATGTCGGAAGGTGCGCAGAGGTGCCGTGGCGTGCATGGATGAGGCTTTGACAATTGCCGCAGGCACCAATGCGAACGCAGAGATTTCTGCTGGTCATCGCCATGTTCTCACGGCAGTTGAGGCATCAATCATGCGCCATTAGGCCATAAGTGGACACCGCACGCATCGCTCGATACGGTCGAAACACAGGCGCCACAATTGCAGCGGTAATCCAATTACGCACGCGAGGAAGTTGGCGTCGCAAGCCGGAAGCCACCGGCCCTCATGGTGCCCAGCGCATCGCGGTGTGGATACCGCTCCCGGGATGTGTCCTGGCCAGGTTCAGGCGCCATGCGCACGTAATGTCTCGAAGAAAGAGGATAGCTATGCGCGCGAAGCGAAGCATCGCGATCATGGCGAGCCCCGTCGCCGCGGCAGCACTGGCGTTCTCGCCCGCGCTGATGACGCAGGCTGCGGCCGACACCACAAACATCTCGGCAACGACTACCTCGCGAGCCGCGCACCTTCCTGCGGACGATGCCTCCGAGGGCAAGACGAAGGGTGCGAAGGACGGCAAGCGCGACGGCCTCAACTTCAAGTGCGACTACCGGCACTCGTACGCTCCGGCAAAGGCCACGGAGGACTACAAGGACGCGTACGACCTGGCATACCGCTCCAGCTACGACAACTACTGTCGTGGTGAGGCGGCTCCCAACACGCCTGCAGGCGCCAACGACGCCTCCGAGGGCAAGGCGAAGGGTGCGAAGGACGGCAAGCGCGACGCCCTCACCCTCAAGTGCGACTACCGGCACTCGTACGCTCCGGCAAAGGCCACGGAAGACTACAAGGACGCGTACGACCTGGCATACCGCACCAGCTACGACAACTACTGCTAGGCGCCTGGGTCGGTAACAAGCAAGCAGACCGATGACCGTGACCAGCGTGGGCCGGTCACGGCCATCGGGCCGGCCCCGACAGGATGAAGTTCCGGTACCTGCACACAGGGCCGCTGCACGGGCCAGCGCCCCGACGATGGCTTTGCGGCGGCGGTGGACGGCGACCCGACTGGCCGGTGCCGGTGCAGAACATTGCGGCATATGATCGCCCGGCGAATGAGGCCGTCTTACTCCGTCGGGGCGCGTGGCCATCCGCTCCTGCCCTCATACTCCGTCCTTGGTCCATGGAGGATGTGGCCCCGTCAGGGCCATGCCCCGCTGACCGACCCGCGCGGGGACCTGCAAGGATGCGGCGGTGAGTTACGACCTGGCGGTGTGGGAAGGCGCGCGCCCGCTCGATGACGATGAAGCGGGCGCGATCTACGACGAGCTCTAGCGTGGCCTGCCTGGACCGCAAGCCACTGGCCCTGCCCCGGCGCGGGTCGGCCCTCATCAGGCGGCTCGATCCCCCAACGCCGGGAGTGTCCGCCCCGCTCCACGAGACGCTGATCCGGACACTGGATGCGCCGGGCCGTGCCGGCACGCGAACCAGAGCGCACCGATCAGGCGCCGGCAGCGCGACGTGAGCCCACGCCGGCCGAACTCGCCGCACAGCGAACGCAGTCCTGCGGTGGGACTGTCAGGGGGTGTGGTGTTCGAGCCAGGGGACGATGTGGCTGACGTAACTGTCGACGTTGGACAGAGGTTTGCCCGGCAGGACGGCGATCAGGTGCTCGATGCCGAAGGTCTGGTCCCAGATGCGGGCGCGTTGGTAGGTGGCGTGGTCGACGGCGTTGCGGATGGTGTCCCAGCCGTGCCAGGCCATGCAGGCGGCGTCGATGGCGGGGTCGAAGGGCAGGGCGAGGTCCCAGTCCAGGACGCCGATGAGTTCGCCGTCGGGGCTCCAGTGGACGTTGGAGCCGGCGAGGTCGCCGTGGACGAGCGCGTCGGGTACGGGGTCCAGGGCGATCGCGTCGTCGAGGCGGCGCCGGCCTTCCTCGCGCCACCGCGCGGGCAGGCGGGGGATGACGTCCTCGGCCAGGATGCCGGCCCAGCCCCGTGTGGGGATTGGGTCCTGGGCGGCGGCAAGGGCCTGGCGGAGGTCCACTGTGAGGGGGACTTCCCGCAGGGCCCGCAGGAGTTCCCCGATCTGCTCCGGGTCCCCTTCGCCCTCAGGCAGTGCGACGCCGTCGATCCAGGACACGGCAACGGCGGCACGGCCGTCGAAGACCGCGACCGGCGTGAGCGGCTCCGGTACGGCGAAGGGCAGACCGGCGGCGCCGATCGCCCGTAGCAGTTCCATACGGCGGGGCAGCGCCTCCGCTGCCGACGGACGCTTGCTGATCCGCACGGCCGCGATGCCCGGCAGCAGCACGACATGATGGACATTGCCATCGGCAGCCAGACGCACCCGATCCAGGGGAGCGCCCGGCAGAAGCGCATCGACAATCTCCAGCAAGTCCGCGGGTACTTCGCTGCTCATGATCAACGCTTTCCCGTGTCGCCGAGGCCCGCCCCCTGTCCCGTCGTCATGAAGGCTAGTCGCTCACTTGCGTACAGCTGACCTGCGTCGAATGCCGCGGGTGGAAGGGGGATGAGCCGGGTCGACCTCGGTGCCCCGCAGGGGCCAGGATGAACTCTCACGGTGGCGGTTACCGGCACAGTCGATTCGGTACCGCCTGCGTACGGGTTGGCTTCGCCTCCTGGCTCCGCCCTCCCAGGACAGCCGTACAAAGCACCAGCGTCTGTCGGCCGGCCTGCAAGAGGTGCTCAGACGACCGTCTTGAGCATGTGGCTGTAGCCATCCGCGACAGCGAGCCGCTTCCCACCCGGGAACACGATCAGTTCCAGGGCGTGCTGCTGCGCGGACGCCCCGGACCGTGGCCCGGCGTCACGGTCCCTACCGGCGGTGCGGGGCTCAGGTGGTCACCGGGCTGGTTCACCGTGCCCGGGGCCTGCGCGAGTCCGCCGGCCCACAGCTGGTCGACACGCGAGCGCTCGGTGGCGTCCGGGTAGCGGTTGGTGCAGGACGGGCCGGGGCCGCCGCCCGACATCAGCTCACTGCACGGCCCGCTGTAGTTGTCCGGCAGGCCCAGCACGTGCCCGGTCTCGTGGGTGACGACGCGGATCGAGTCGTCCTGCTGGTTCTGCGTGTAGTCGAGGAAGATGTAGCCGCTTCCATGGCCGTTGGTGGAGGCGTAGGACCCGCGTGAGTCGTTGCCCTCGTAGTAGGAGAAGTCGGCACCGCTCGACGCCTCTTGGAGCTTGACGTTGGACTCGGAGCTGTTCCAGATCGAGGCCGCGCTCGCTATCTGCGAACGGAAGGTCGGTGCCTTGGAGGCGTCGTAGTAGACGGTCACCGCCTGCGCGTTGGGCTGGGCGGCGCGCTTCTCGGCGACCGACTTGAGCACAGCCTTGAAGAACGCCGTGTTGTTCGTGGCCTCCGCAACCGACCCGTCGTACCGCGCCACGGAGGTACGGGCGGAAGCGGACGGGGCGGCGGCCGTCTGGGCGCTCGCCGGCACCGCCACGCCCAGCGCGCTGGAGGCCAGACCCAGGCCGAGAGCGAGGGCGAGGAGCCTCGCGGAGGTGCGGGACGACTTCATGTGAGGGCTCCTTCTCACTCGGTGACGCCGAGCGCCCGGTGCGCGGTCGACTCCGCGTGAACACCGGTTCCGAACTGCAGCGACGTCCTGTGGGGGGTCATTGTTAGAACGGCTCGACAGGGAGCGCAAAGGGTCCCGCCACTACGTCGCCTCGTAGGTCCCAGGACCTCGCCGGGGGGAGTGTGCGGGTCTGCAGTCCGCACATGGCGGCGCGAGAGAAAGCTGTCGCGACGTCAGAAGCCTTGCACCGCAGGGCAGCGGGGGTGCGGCTCGGCCGGGCGGAATTCCGGGACGTGCGGCGGGATCCGCATTCCGGCAAATAGGGACAAACCCTCAGGTATCCGCCACGCCACATCTACTAAGTGCGCCAGTTGGTTGGCGGAGTGCTGTGACCGACATCATAAAATATGGGCTTCCGTCTGTTTCGCGCCCCACCGGCCCCGAGTCGCTCCCAGGGAGTCGCCCTCGGTGCTGGGCGGCATCCCTCACCGCTGAGCCGCCGCCGCTCAGTCGTGATCAGGATGGAAGCCGGGCCCGCCGTACAGCGGGGGCGCCGCCGGCGACGGTGGGCATCGACCGGCGTCCCGGTCGACCACGAGGCGATGGGCCGCGGTCTGGGCAGTCGGTGCACTCCTGGGTGCGCACGTACGAATACGGAGCCCCGAATTGAGTGGCCGACCCCCCGCGACGGCCTCCATGACCGCGTGATGTCGCTGCTCGACCGCGCTCAACTCCACCGGCATGGCCCCGGCCCTCCCTGCGCACGCCTGTCAGACGCGCACAGCCAAGCCAGGCAAGCGGTGTCGGCGGCGGCCGGCTCAGTGGCCGGTGACGGCGTTCACCGTCAGGGCGACGATCCCAGTGGCGCCCATGAAGGCCCAGAAGGCTCCGAAGGCGCGGGCGAAGCCGCGTGGGAGGACATCGTTGGGCCTGCCGTGGAGCAGGGTGCCCCAGAAGTCCAGGAATCTGTGGACTGAATCGCGGTAGTCCGCCGCCAACACTGCGCCCCCGATGAACATGCTCGCGAAGACGACAACCGCGCCCATGATCCTCCTCCAGGAAAGTCCGTGGGGCGAGGCCGCAGAGCCAGAGCGCCGACTGGATCTCCGGCCTGATCGTGGCCTCAAGCCTTATCGGAATTTCCAGAAGGACACAGATGGAAATCGGCGCATCCTCTCAGAAAAGGACAAGCTCAAGATGCCCGTGCTCGGACTCGGAGCCGCTTCTGCAGCGCCTGCATGAAGGGTGCCGTACGCGGTCCTGGCAGGGGTGTGGTGGTGGTGTGCTGGATGAGCGGCCCGGATGAGCGACCGCCCCCCCGAAGGTTCCACGGAAGGTAATCCCTCAATGACCTCGCAGACCTCTGTTACTCCGCTCGTCGGCCGAGTGGCCGTCGTCACAGGCGCCTCCAGCGGTATCGGCGAAGCGACCGCTGAACACCTGGCATCGCTGGGAGCCAAAGTCGGCGTGCTGGCCCGGCGCGGGGATCGACTCGCCGAGCTAATCTCCCGCATCGAAAAGAACGGCGGCACCGCACTGGCGATCGCCACGGACGTGACCGACGCCCAGGCCGTGGGTGCCGCCGCCGACCAGGTCAAGGACGACCTCGGTGGCGCGGATCTGCTGTTCAACAACGCCGGCGTCATGCTGCCCGCGCCCGTCGAGGAGCTGCGCACCGACCAATGGCAGCGCCAGATCGACCTGAACATCTCCGGCCTGATGAACGTCATCGGCGCGTTCACGCCGCAGCTGGTCGAGGCGGCCACCGAGCGCGGCGTCGCCGACCTGATCAACACCTCGTCGAGCGCCGCACAGAACCTCTACCCGACCTTCGCCGTCTACGCCGGCACCAAGGCGTTCGTCTCGCACCTGTCGAAGCACCTCCGGGTGGAGCTGGGCCCGAAGCGCGTGCGGGTTTCCGCAATCGAGCCCGGGATCGTGGGCACGGAGCTGCAGGAGCACGTCACTGATCCCGGCGCCAGCGCGTGGCTGGAGGGGTCGAAGGAGACCATGGACTGGCTCCAGTCGGACGACATCGCGCAGACGGTTGGCTTCATCGCCTCCATGCCGCTGAGGGTCAATCTCCCGCAGGTCTTCATCATGCCGACGGCCCAGCCCAGCTGAGATCAGTCCGGCCACGTCGACGCTGCGCAGGACGGGTACGGACACCACACCAGTGACACCTGCTACGTACTGCCGGCTGGGTCGTTCCCGGAAGGCGACCGCCCCTTCACCGTCCGGGCCGGCAACCTGATCCACGTACATGGCATCCGGTACGGGATGGCCAACCGGCGGCATCCGATGCGCACTGTGTCCGCCCTTGCACCCGGCCAGCCAGCCGAGCGGTTCATGACCTCGGGCCGGGACGCACACCGTGGCGTGCCGCCGTCCCCCGACGTCGGAGGAGAGCACGCCCCGCCGTCGCCGAGGTACTGGCCGCGTTTGACCTCGTACCGTTCCCCGACCTGGAGAAATGAACGGGAGCGGGAATCGAACACAACCTCCAACCGCTGGACATGATGTGAAGAAAATCGGATTCCTCTCCTTCGGCCACTGGTCGCCCAGCGAGCATTCCCGGGCCCGGTCGGCCGCGGATGTCCTGCACCAGTCGATCGATCTCGCGGTCGCCGCCGAGGAGCTCGGCGTGGACGGTGCGTACTTCCGCGTGCACCACTTCGCCCGGCAGGTGGCCAGCCCGTTCCCGCTGCTCGCGGCGATCGGCGCGCGGACCTCGAAGGTCGAGATCGGCACCGGCGTGATCGACATGCGCTACGAGAACCCGCTGTACATGGCCGAGGACGCGGGCGCCGCCGACCTCATATCGGCCGGTCGGCTGCAACTGGGCATCAGCCGCGGCTCACCGGAACAGGTGGTGGAGGGTTGGCGCCTGTTCGGCTACCACCCCGCGCCGGGCGAGTCGGACGCCGACATGGCCCGCCGGCACACCGAGGCGTTCCTCACGGTCCTCGGCGGCGAGGGTTTCGCCACCCCCAACCCGCGCCCGATGTTCCCCAACCCGCCCGGGCTGCTGCGGATCGAACCGCACTCCGAGGGGCTGCGCGACCGGATCTGGTGGGGCTCGGCATCGAACGCGACCGCCGTCTGGGCCGCCGAGCTGGGGATGAACCTGCAGAGCTCGACGCTGAAGAACGACGAGACGGGCGAGCCGCTGCACGTCCAGCAGCGCAAGCAGATCGAGGCGTACCGCGAGGCGTACCGGAAGGCGGGCCACACCCGGGAGCCCCGGGTGTCGGTCAGCCGCAGCATCTTCGCCCTGACCAACGACCTCGACCGGGCCTACTTCGGCCGCGACCGCGGTTCCCGGGACCAGGTCGGCATGATCGACGACACGACCCGGGCCGTCTTCGGGCGTTCCTACGCCGCGGAGCCGGAGGAACTGGTGAAGCTGCTGCGGGACGACGAGGCGATCCAGGCCGCGGACACCCTGCTGCTGACCATCCCGAACCAGCTCGGGGTCGACTACAACGCCCATGTGCTGGACAGCATCCTCACCCACGTGGCACCGGAACTCGGCTGGCGCTGAGCATCGTTCGACGGGGCGGTCCGAATCGACGGGCCGCCCCGTCCGGCACCCCTCACCTCTATCCGCATGGGGGCGAGCGCCTCGTGCTCATGGAGGCCCCGATCCCGGGTGCCGAAGCGTATGAGAGCAGTCTGGCGACGACCACCACGGCGCGGCTGACGACCTCTTGGGCCAGGAGCAGATCGTCCTTCTGGAACGGTGTCGGATTCTCGGTGCGGACGAACGAGGCCAGCCCCTGCAGGTTCTTGTAGCAGGTCAGGGCGGCGGCCATCACAAGGTATCGGCTCTGCCAGTCGTTGCGGACCACGTACGGGATCTTGAGACCACGAGCAGCCCATGGCAGGCTCATGCCGCATGATCGATGAATTCGCGAAGGACAACCTGTTCGGGAGACTGCGGCGGGACCGCAAGGCGCTGCTCTGGAAACTCGACGGCTTGTCCGAATACGACGCCCGCCGACCTTTGACAGCGACCGGGACCAACCTCCTCGGCCTGGTCAAACACGTGGCCACCGTCGAGGCCAGGTACTTCGGCGAGGTCTTCGACCGCCCTTCCCCGGAACCGCTGCCCCGGTGGCAGGACTCCAACGGCAGCGATCTGTGGGCGACCGAGGACGAGACTCGCGATCAAATCATCGGGTTCTACCGGCGCACGTGGGAACACTCGGACGCGACGATCAACGAGCTTCCCCTCGACGCCCCCGGCCACGTGCCGTGGTGGCCGGAGCCTTATGCCGACACGAACCTGTTCGCCATCATGGTCCATGTCCTCGGCGAGTCCATCCGGCATGCCGGGCACGCCGATATCCTGCGCGAGGGCCTCGACGGCCGGACCGGGTTGCGCGCCGAACACGAGCAGCAGATCGACGAGGAAGCCCGTGCAGCCCACTGCGCGAAGATCGAGCGGGCCGCCAGGTCGGCCGCACCAGTCTAGGCTTAGAGGTTGACTCATGTGACGCGACGTTCGTGCGGCACGATGTGGTCGTGGGTGCTGAGCTATCGAAGTGTCTGGTTCCTGATGAACTCTCGGAGCCGGCCACCCCGTTGCTGCCGTCGTTCGCTGCTCGTCACGTGAGATGGTGGGACCGCTCCGTGTGACGAGCGGGCCGTGTTCACGGCCGTGGTGTACGCGCTGACCAGTGGCTGTGCCTGGCAGTATCTGCCGCCCGACATTCGCACGTCGCCCGCCACCGCGCATCGCCGCTTCACGGTATGGACCAAGGCCGGCCTGTGGCGTCGGCTGCACCGGGCAGTACTGGATGAACTCGAGGCCCGGGGCGAGGTGGACTGGACCCGGCGATCGTCGACGCGGCCTCTGTTCGCGTCAAAGGAGGGATCGCTGACCGGGCCGAACCCGGTCGATCGCGGCAAGAAGGGCAGCAAGCTGTAGGTGCCGTCCGATGCCCAGGGCATCCCGCTCGCCGTCGCCGTGTCCGGCGCGAACATGCACGACGGCCTCGCCCTCAAGCCGCTCATCAGCGGCATACCCGCCCTCCGGTCCCGCCGGGACCACGGCGGCGCCGATCCGTCAAACTCCGCGCGGACAAGGCGTACTTCTCCGCCGAACACCTGGCCTGGCTGCGAGAGCGCGGGCTCGTCGCGCGCGTCGCGCGGTCCGGCATCGAGTGCGGCGAACGCCTCGGTCTGCACCGCTGGAATATCGAACGGTCGATCGCCTGGCTCTTCGGCTACAGCTGCCTCACCGTCCGATACGAACGAAAGGGCTCGTACTTCCTTGCCTTCCTCGGCCTGGCCGCCGCCCTTCAAGCGACAGTCGCGGAGGATCCTCCAGGTCTTCATTCGCGCGAAGACGTGCTCAACGCGGGCGGGGACGTGCTTGTGGGAGTGATGGTGGGTCTGCTCGTCTGGTCAGACGGCCATGCAGAGTTGCTGGTGGTCGGCTGCGGTGGCGGTAGCTGTTGTACTTCGCTGCTGTACAGCACTCGCCGATCACCGCTGTGGGAGTTTCGAGCGCGTGCGTCTTCCCGAGCTCGTGACCGCACGGAGCATCGCCGCTTCTGGCCGCCCGACGCCGCTCATGTCTGTTGCCGCTGGCGGCGGCTGAGCGCGAGGCTCCGGAGCCGAGCACGTCGGGCGTGACTGGCAGCATGGTGACATGGAGATCACCCCGGCCGCGGGGTCGACCTCGTCGAGTCGGCGACCATCGTTCGCACGTCGAGGAGCGCATCCGAACTGCCACGCCATGAAACCCGCGGCCCGCGCGCGGTCTACAACACCTCGCCGATGCTGGTGATCACCAATGCAGCGAACGGCATAGTCGAACTCGAGTCCCAGCGGCGAACTACAAGAGGTGAAATTGATGCGTGAGCGTGACTTTTGGCCCAAGGTTCTCATGATGCTCGGGCCGGGCGAGCAGCGCTTTACCGGTCCTGCAGTTTGGGATGAGCTGGAACGTCGGCTTGGATCGGAACTTCCCGAAGATTACAGAGAGTTCATCGACGCATACGCTCCGATCCAATTGAACAAGCACCTCTACTTCCATCACCCTGCGACTTCATCCTGGAATCTCGGCAATTGGATTGGTGATACGGCGGAGGCGTACAAGAGGATCGATTGGAGTTAGACGATCTGCCCCTCCGACTTTCCTGAAGGGAATCCGGTCTTCGGCGTCCCAGGAGGCCTGATTCCCATTGCGGGTTCGGACAAGGGGGAGGACGTCTTCCTGATCGACAAGGAGGCGGCCGAGTGGCGTGTCTGTGTGTACGTGGGAAGTGACGACGCGTTCTTCTCCCACGCGATGGGCTTCTCGGAATGGCTATACCGCTATCTGATCGGTGAGGACATGACCGGACCGAACAGTGCCTCCTTCTACCCGGGGCCCGTTGAGATGGAGTATCTGCCCATGAGGGACGGAGAGGTGACGACCCCATTCCAGGGTCCCGACCGTAGTATGTGACCTCTCCAGGTCGCCTGAAACCAGATTCAGGCCTTGCGTTTTGCGGGGAATGGTGCCGACGTCGTGCAACTCGACTTCCCTCGCCGCCAGTTGATTACGGTTCCCCCTGGTCCCATCCACTCGAACGGCTGCTCATGCCCTGTGGGAGATCAGTGCGTGGTCCACCCTGAGGACAGGCGAGCCCGACGCAGAGCCGACGTAGCGACTTTGGGCCGGAGCCGCCATGGGGTGTTGGACGACAGGTCGGATGACGACGTAGGGGCGGGTCCGCGACATTCACAGTGCAGATGAGCCGGGTGGAGGTCGGGGCAGCCTTCTTGCGCTGCGTGGGCGCGACATGGTGCACACGGCGGACGGGGACGGGGAGCTGCCGCGTGCTCAGCGTGGCCATGGACCCGGTTCGGAGGGAACACCTGCTGAGCCAGGACCAGTTGGCCTGTCCGGGGTGCGCCGGGCCGTTGGCCGGCTGGGGGCATGCGCGGCCTCGTAGGATCCGGGACCGGTTCGGTGCGGGGCTGACGTTGAGGCCCCGCCGTACGCGGTGCCCTGCCTGCGCGACGACCTATGTGCTTGGGCCGGAGGCGGTGCTGGCGCGCAGGGCGGATGCGGCAGAGGCGGTCGGCGCGGGGCTGGAGATAGCCGCCGGCGGCTGGGGGCACCGCCGGATCGCCGCCGAACTGGGGCGTCCCGCGGACACGGTCGGTCGCTGTTCACGACAGTGCTGGTGGCCTTGACCGATGATCCGGTGCCGCCGCCACCTGCCGGGTGACCGATGGCGGACGCGGTGGCGGCGGTTGCCGTGGCGGCGGAGGTGGCCAGGCGCCGTTGGAGCCAGGAGGGCCTGGTGACCGGGAGTTTCGCATGCCGGGTCAGCCGCGCCGCCCTGCCGGCACCAGCGGCCGACCCCAGGTGGCCGGCACCGGGTCCGCGGGAGCGCGAAACTCGCTTGCCGCCCGTCCGCGGGGTCGGCCAGGATCTGCGGCATGATCTCTCGTCTCTGCAGCCACCGTCCGCACACCACCACGCCTGCAGAGGATCACGACCGTGAACTACACCGTCCGCGAGTACACGCCCGCCGATGAGACCGCCTGGCTGCACTGCCGGGTGCTGGCCTTCTTGACCACCGCCTACTTCGACGACGTCCTGCAGGCCAGGCCCGGCACGTCGGGCCCGGGCCTGGACCTGGTCGCGGTCGACGAGCACGACCGCATCGTCGGGATCATGGACACCAGCGTCGAGGGCGACCTGGCCACCATCGACACCGTCGCAGTCCACCCCGACCACCAGCACCGCGGCATCGGCCGCCGACTGCTGGAGAAGACCCGCTCGCGGGCCCGGGCCGCCGGGGCTTCCACGCTGGACGCCTGGACACGCGACGACGCGGACACCCTGGCCTTGTATCGGGCGATGGGCTTCGCCGAGAGCGACCACTACCTGCACGTCTACGCCAACCACTGCACCTCGTCCGGTGAACCCGGCCACGCGATTGAGGCTGCCCGGGCAGGCCTGCGGCCCATCGCACTGTTCCTGCACGCCACGCTCGCCGACGAAGAGCGACTGCGGGGCGAGTTCGCCCGGGTCCACGTCTGCCGCCGCTTCTCCACGCCGGTCTGAGTCCGGCGCGCCCACCGTCCCGCAGCCGCCCGGAGCCGGCCGCAGGACGGCGGGCGTCCGTGCGCGTGATGGCGCGCCGCCCCGCCGTGCCGGGGGCCGCGGGCGGGGCCTGGTCCGGGTCGGTCCGGTCGTCACACGAGCGGACCTCCCTTCAGGCGTGGCGCAGCGGCCCGGAACCCCACCAAGGAGGTGCGGTTGAGGGCCGTCTCCCTGATGGCCTCGGAGGCTGCTCAGCGGTGGGACGGGCGCCGATGGCGCGACATTCGTCGCAGCAGGACGACATTGGCGATCGCGGCGCAGGTCAACAGGGCCACGTTCAGAGTTGCACTGCCGAGGCTCAGCCAGCCGGCCTCCGTCCCGTCCGGGCCGGCGGCAGGAGCCCAGATCGAGCCGATCGCCGAGATCGCCGCATAACCCCCGTACATCGCCGGAAGGGCGACGGCGCCCGAGGGGAGGGTCAACGCGACGGCGGACAGGTAGAAGGCAGCTCGTTCGTCGACGGCTCCCGCTACGGCCAGGCCTCCGATCAACACCACGTAAGCCGCTTCGGCGCATCTTCCGACCAAGCGCTTCATCTTCGCCCCCCAACGCGCGCGCTTCGCCCCCTGGGACCAGGGTAGTGCGGGCTTTCCGGCGACCGCCGGCACCTCACTTACCCTCCCCGCTTGGCCCGCTCCACGGCGGAGCACGGAGGCCCGGAACCCCACCGACTGCGGCGTCCCGCCGCCCCTCTGTATGAGCTGACAGCTCCCCTGAACTGAACGTCCACTACCTGGGATCGTCGCTGTCCCAGGCCGAAGAGGTCGGCGCCCCATGTGTTGAGCACGGTGATCAGCTCAGACTCGTCCGGCGCCTCGGCGGACTTGATGAGAACCGCGTCGATGTCGTAGTCGTAGCCGTCGATGCGCTCTCGGTCGTACTCCCAGTGGTCAAGCCGGAAGTCATGGTCAACGTCGCTGCGAACCCATCCCTCGTCCCGCGCCTGGGCATCTGCCTCGGTCTGCCGGGGCGGATGTCCACGAATGCGCGACGATCCGGCCGCGATCCCGGGACTTCCGCAACCAGCCTCCTGCCGAGGCGGAGCGCGGACAGTTTGTCCGTCGGCCGGTCCGATCGGTCGTTCATGAGCCTTCGTTCTTGCGCCATCCATGGAGGGGCGGGGCTATGGGAGCATGCCCGCCGACGATGCAGCAGCGGCTCGGCCGGGAACTCCCAGCCGAGCCGCTGCTTGCACTCCTAGCCGCACACGCCAGTGATCAGGTGTTGCGGCGCTCCCCGGAATCCGCCGAGACGACGTCCGCCGGGCCCTCGCTCGGGGGTCAGCCGGCGGGGGTGGGCTCCGCCGGAGCCGGAGCCGGAGCCGGGGCGGGCGCGGGGGCCTCCGCCGGGGCGACGGGGGCGGCGGCCTCCTCGATGGGAGCGGCAGGGGCGGGGGCCTGTGCCGGAACCGCGGGGGCCGCGACGGGAGCCGCGGGAGTCACGGCGGCAGCGGCGGCCGCGGCGGCCCTGGCTTCCTCGACGGCCTTGGCCTCGGCGGCCTCCGCCGCCTCGATCTCCGCGGTGTGCTTGGCCACGAACGCCTCGCCCAGGACCTCGTGGGCCTCCTTGAGGTGGTCGAGCTCCACCTCGCCGTTCTCGGCGACGTGGCCCTCCAGGGCCTCGAACATCCGCTCCACCGGCTCGTGCGAGCCGCCGAGGCGCTGCTCGGCGTAGACCGCGACACCCAGCTTCAGGAAGAGCTCGGCCGTGCGGCGGTTGACGGTGAAGTCGTGGATGGCGTCACCGCCCGCGTCAAAGCCCTTCTCGATGACTTCGAATGCCTTCTTGATGAGACTCACGCTGGTGCTCCCCTGCACGTGCCTGTCGGGCGATTGCCTGACTGCGACCTGATCTGACCTGAACTGAACTGAACTGCCCTGTACCGCAACTGACCGAACGAGCCGGTCCGCGCCGAACCCTATGGCAGTTCCCCGGTCAATGCGCAGCCGCCCCGCCCCCAACCCATCAAGGGCGGGCGGGGTCTGACGAGACGCCTGGAACTCCCGCCGCGCCGCCGCTGACCGCTCCGGCGTGATCGCGGTGACCCGCATCGGCTGCCCGATACCGGGCACGGCCGTCGTGCGATCGTGAGCCCTGCCGAACTTGGCCATCACACGGGTGGAGGCCTCGTTCTCGACGTCGCGGATGCGGGAACGCGGCGGCCCGTCGCACGCACATGTGCGCCGCGGACCGAGATCTCCGGGAAACCCCTGCCGCGCGGGAACTCGGTTACCGGTCGGGCGTGACGTGCCGAGGCCGCCTGGCCGAGCGGACCGTGTGCCGGCAGTGGCTCGTTCCTGACGCTCGCGCCAGCGGAACCGTTCCACCCGGGTGCCGTGTCCTCCTTCGCAATAGGTGGTTCGACGCCGCGGAGTCACATGTGAAGGGGGACAGCCATGGGGCAGGTACGCGAGGGGGCACGGTTAGGGGCGTGGGCCGTCGGCGGAGTTGTCGCCCTGGCGGTGTTGTACGTGATCGGGGTGTTCGCCTTCGGCGGCGCGGGGTGGATCACCGCCCCGTTCCGCGGTGAGGCGGACGAGCGCGAGAACACCGTCGCTTCGGGCGAGTTCCGTCAGACCACCTACGAGGAGTTCTTCGATCTGTGCGCGGCCGTGCAGAACGCCGAAGGGACGATCCAGGCGCTCCAGGAGGAGCGGAAGGCCGCTTCGGAGATCCGCACGACGCAGATCGACCAGTCGATCACCGCGCTGAAGGCCACGCGGATCGAGTCGGTCAACGCCTACAACTCGAAGGCCGCCCAGGAGCACCGCGCGCCCTTCCGTGACAAGGATCTGCCGTACCGGCTGGATGCCACCGCCGAGCGCACGACGTGCACCAACTGATCCCCACCTCAATCCGGGAAGAGGGCAGCACCGCATGAAGAAGTTCGCACGCATGGCCCTGGCCACCCTCGTCGCGCTCGTTGTGGGTCTCGTCCTGACCTCCTGCACCGAGTCCAGCCAGGACAAGGAGAACAAGGCCAAGCAGGACAACTACGACCGCCTCGTGGCCCAGCAGCCGGCGGGCCGCATGGAGTACTCGCCGACCCGCGAGGCGATCAACCAGTGGGTCAAGACGTGGGGGCAGCGGGGCAAACTCTCCTACGTCTACATCCAGAACGCCAACGGCGAGTACGGGTACTTCATCATGAAGGGCCTGCCGGTGCCGCGCTGCAAGATGCTCACGCCGACGGAGCGGGTGGAGTCCACCTCCAACGGCGTCGCGGTCCTCGCGCAGCCAGGCATGGACGGCACGTACACCTCCGGTTCGACCTGCAACGCCTACTACGGCTTCGACGCGACGACGAACGCGTACATGGAGTTCACGGTCGGCACGAACCAGTCGTTCTTCCTGTTCGACAAGCCCATGACGATGCCGGAGTACGCCAGCGCCAAGCAGTTGGGGCCGTCCTCGGTGAAGGACGTCGAGAAGCAATAGTGAGCGGCCGGGCGCCGGTTCGGAGAGTTCCGGGCCCCCGTGTCCGGCCAAGCGGTGTCGAGAGCCCCGGTGATGTGCCGGGTCGGGCTGCGGGGGGTGCGGTCCGAGACCAGGCCGTCGATGGCGGCGTGGGTCGCGGGGGGACTCGTGCCGTCCGGTGTCCCGCTGCAGTGGCATGCCGCCGCGCCGGGCCGGCAGAGGACGGATCTCGTGGATGGCACGGGTAACGGTGGGCCGGGTCGCTCCGTACAGCTCGGCCGGCGCCGCGTGCAGTGGCTGCAGAGGCAGGTGGAGCAGGGTGATCAGCACCCGGTCGACGAAGACCAGCTGGTCATCGGGCCCGGCACCGGCCGCCCGCCGCGCTACGGCGCATCGAGTCGTTAGGCTCGGAGACATGACTATTCTGCGGATGGACAACGTCGCCATCGTCGTCGACGATCTGGACGCGGCCGTCGCCTTCTTCACCGAGCTCGGCATGGAGCTGGAAGGCAAGGCGCAGATCGAGGGCCTTTATGCGGACCGCACCGTCGGACTCGACGGCGTCCGGAGCGACATCGCGATGATGCGGACACCGGACGGCCACAGCAAACTGGAGCTGACCAAATTCCACACCCCCGCGGTATCCGACGCCGAGCCGCGGAACCCTCCGCCCAACACGCTGGGCCTGCATCGCGTCATGTTCGCCGTCGACGACATCGACGACACCATCGCCCGCCTGCGCACCCACGGCGCCGAACTCCTCGGCGAGGTGGCGCAGTACGAGAACATCTACCGGCTCTGCAACCTCCGCGGCCCCGCAGGCATCATCGTCGCCCTCGCCGAACAGATCGGCTGACGCAGGCCTGCCGCACGCCGAGCATCCCGACGGTCAGCACCGCTATGACGCATCCGCGACAGGGGCGGTGCAGGCTGCTGGACGGGCCCGCACGGCCCCCCAGCCACGGGTGCGAAGGGTAGATCGGCGTTCAGAGGCCGATACGCACGTCGATCTCCGCGTCCGGGGTCGGGGGCCGGGCTGGGTGCACGTGTCCGCCGATCCGGAGTGAGTCTGGGCAATGTGAGCCCGTCGAGCTGTTGTGGCACCATCCCCGTCGTGGATGACCGTACGCATGACGTGGAGTGGGCCGGCCTCTTCCATGCCTCGGGCCCCGCCGGCGACACGCCGCGGCATCTGGCTGCTCTCCTCGCCGACGATGCGGAGGCTTTCGTCGACGGGTACTCGCACCTGTGGTCGGAGACGCTTCGTCGCGAAGGCAGGGCCTGGCCTGCGACGGCGCCCGCGCTGCTCGTCGCCGAGCTCCTGGACAATCCGCTGCTGGGGCCGGATGACCCCTCGTTGCCCGATGCCATGCTCGCTTACCTGTACGAGGTCGGCGTCGCCGCCGGCCTCGGAGACCGGGCTGCGGAGATCCGTGCTCGGGTCGAGGACCGCGCACCGGAGCTGCGGGCCTGGACCGCCGCGTACGTGTCGACCGATGCGGATGGCAGGGCCCGGATGTGGCGGGACGGTACGGGACTGGGCGAACTCGTCCTCGATCAGGCGGCGCTCGCCTGCTTCGACCTGGTTCCCGCGCTCCTGCGGCGAACACTGCCGCACCTCGCGTCGGAACGCGCCAGGCGCAGGACATGCGCCGCCGCAGTTGTCGGGTCACTGGCGCGGCATCCCGAAGCCTCCGCACAACGTCCGGCGCTGCTGGAACAATTGGCGTCGATGGTCCGGGCCGCCGATACCTCGCACGACCTGGCGACGTTGGTGATCGCCATAGGCCACCTCGACGGCGACACGCGTCCCTGGCTGGCTGACCCGCATGCGGGCGTTCGGGCCTGCGCGGCCCTGGCGCCCAACCTTGCCGGCGACGACGCGGCGGACCAGGTGCTGATGGAACTGGCGCGGTCGCCGCAAGCCTTCGGCAAGTCCTTTGGCGACATGGCTCCACCCCTGCAGCTCCAGTCCACGTCGTACCAGGACCTGTTCACAGGACGACGCGCGAGCTGATTCCCGGTGTCCGGGACGGGGGTCCGGTAGTCCCACTGGTAACCGGTCCGGGCGTGACGGAGCGCGAGACATGGCCCGGGCAAGCCGGCCCGCCCGCTCGTGTCGGGCGGTGCAACCGTGTCTCGACCGTGGGTCCACTCCGTCGTGAAGAGTCAGCGCGGCACAAGAGCGCCGGGCCCCTGCTCGTCGAAGATTTCGCCCTAGCGGTCGAAGACCGCTGGACCCTGGCGGGCATGCGCCGCAGCAGACTCCTTGCGGGACCGTCCGCCCGGTGGTCGGCGACTGGGTGGAAACGGCCTTCCCAGTGCTGCATATCAGCTGCTGAGGTCGAACACGCCCCACGTGGTGAACGGCTCCGCCTGGACGTAGATCCTGCTTCCCCGGCCGACGACCCGCCGGCGGCCTGGGGCAAGGCCACTGGGCAGGGTGAGCAGGCCGACGTCCGTTGGCTCGACGGAGGTTTCGGTGAGTTCTCCGTGGGCGAGTCGGTCCCGGTCCTCGCCGTAGCCGCCGTAGAAGGCGACCCGCCCACCGTGGACGGCCACTGCATGGGCGCCCCGTACGCGGTTCGCCCACACCCTCACGGGTCGGTCGGTGCGATTGGGGCGGATCTCGACGAGTGGGAAGTCCGTGTATGGGCACGCCCAGGCGACGGTGCCCGACACGTTCAGGGCGTAGCAGTCGAAGAGACCGGGGATGAGGGCGCCGTCTGACGTCCAGGAGGGTCGGCCCGTGGCGCTCCAGCGGCGGATTCCGGCGGGGTTCTCGTCGAAGTGCCCGACCCAGATATGGTCGGCCTCGTCCACGAGCAGGTGCTCGATGGCGTCCCCGACGGAGAAGGACGAGGTCTCGCGGCCGAGCGCGTCGAAGACCTGGACCTGGTTCGCGTCCTCGTACCGGCGGGCGCGGGACGCGGCGACGACGAACCCGCCCTCGGGCCGGCGGTCCAGGTGCGGCCAGCGGGCTCGCACGGCGCTCAGCTCGGTGAGTTCGACGTTGCCGCCGGGATCGACAGAAACGACCAGCGCGTCGAAGGGAAGGACGTCGCCGCCGGGCTGCGGAGCGCGTTCGGCCAGCAGCCAGTGGGCGGCGCCGAAGACGTCGACGGTACTGGTCAGGACATGGCGGTCATGGTGCTCTTGGGGGAGGTGGGCGTACGGAATGAGGGCGGTCTTCTGCACGGGCGGGCTCTCCTGGGTGGGGTGGGCGGTCACGGCCATCGGGTGCTGCGGTGAGCAGCGGTCGGCGGCGCGCGAGCGGTGGAGAGCGGAGCAGGGCGCCTAGACGGCATGGCCCTTTCTGGTCGTCACGAGGTGATCGTCGTCGACATCCGACCTCATGACAAACTCTTTTGGCGTATCGTCCCCATGGATCGAATACCGCGACGTACGAACCTGACCGCTCCCGCCGTACTACCGAGGCCACCTCTCCAGAGGGTGCGTCGAGCTGAGCGTTCGACCTGCCGGGCAGTGCCCACCAGGTGCTCAGCTGTGGGTCAGTGGAACCAGACGACAAGGCGTACGTTCTCGGCTCCGTGGACCTCGCTGAGGATGCGCATGACGCTCCAGACCCGGCCCCAGTCGGTGTCGTTCCCTGCGGCTGAGGCGCGCGTTCGGGTCCCTGAGGCGTCGGTCTCCTGCCAGTCCACGGTGCTGAGCTCGGCCCAGGTCAGCCACGTGGTCCCGTGCACGTCGCGGGGCCCGCCGTAGCCTGCGAACCCACCTCGCAGCCCATCCGAGGCGTCATCCGGAAAGCCGCGCCCTTCCGCCAGGGGACGGAAGCCGAAGGAGTTCCGGACTCCAAAGAGGCAAGCCAGCCCGTCGTAGGCGTTGCCCCTGTTGAGGAGGAAGAGATCGATGGCGACCTCCCACACGGAGTCTTCGTCGTCGGGGCCCCACAGACGGGCCCCGGGCCGGCATTCGATCATTCCGCTGACATCGGTCGACATGGAGCGATCCTGCATGTGCAGGTCAGGGGACGGCATCTCCATTTACCGCGCTCAGGGGTGACACTCCAGCGCTCCCGAGCCTCTGATGGGCGTCAGGCCATCGGGCTGCATGCCCACCCGGTCGATCAGGCCAGGGGCGGGAGGGACAGCCGCATGCGGAGGCCGTGGTCCAGTGGCTCGGCGGTGATGGTGCCGCCGTGGGTCTCGGCGACCTGCTTGACGATGGCGAGCCCGAGTCCGGACCCGGGGAGGGAGCGGGCGGTTGGCGAGCGGTAGAACCGGTCGAACACGAAGGGCAGGTCGTCCGCCGGGATGCCAGGTCCCTGGTCGGTGACCGTGACGGTGCCGTCGCGGGACACCTCAATCAGCACGTCGCCGCCGTCCGGGCTCCACTTGACGGCGTTGTCGACGAGGTTGCCGACGGCGCGTTCCAACGCTTCGGGGTCGGCATGCACCAGGCACTCGGTCAGCTCCGTGCGCAGCGACGCCCGGGGGCTGCGCCGGGCCGTACGGGCCACGACCCGCTCGGTGAGGAGATCGAGGCGGGTGTCCTCGGTGTGGGCGTCCTGCTGCCCGTAACGGGCGAGCTCCACCAGGTCGTTGAGCAGGTCCCGGAGTTCCTGGACCTGCGTGCGGGCCTGTTCGACCAGGGCGGGGGCCTGCGGGTCGGCCAGGCCGGGGCTCTCGCTGAGCAGTTCCAGATTGGTGGTGATGCTCGTGAGAGGAGTGCGCAGTTCGTGCGACGCGTCGGCGACGAGCCGTCGCTGGGCCCTCACCGATTCCTCCACTGCCGCCATCATCGCGGTGAAGGAGCGTGCGAGCCGGGCGATCTCGTCGCGGCCCCGCACGTCGATGCGTGCCGTCAGATCCTGCGTGGCCGTGACGTGCTCGACCGTCTCGGTGAGCCGCCGTACCGGGCGCAGTACCCGGCCGGCCAGCAGCCGGGCGCCGAAGGCGGCCAGTAGGATCCCGCCGGCGGTGATCACGGCGAGCAGGGCGGTGAGCCGGTCCAGGGTGGAGCCGACGACCGACTGACGGATGGCGGCCCGGACCAGCGCGCCGTCCCAGTCGGTGAGCGGCGCGGTGTACACCCGGTAGCTCACCCCCTCGAACTCCGCGTCCTGGAAGTACGCCGGCGCCTTGCCCAGGGCGACCTGGACGTCGTGCTTGGTGACGGGAATGAAGCCGCCACCCGGGCCGGGGGCGACCGGCGGGACCATGAACTGCAACTGCGTGGAGCCGACGGTGACCGGTGAGGTCGGCACCGTCAGACGTGTGCCTTCCCGTTCCATCTGCTGGACCTTGAACTTGAATTCCTTCAGCAACTGCGAGGCGTCCCGGTCGGCGGCGGACACCAGCACGTCGTCACTCTGCCGGTGCAGTCCGGCGCTCAGCGAGGGATAGATGATCAGCGAGGCCAGCACCAGGGCCGCGCAGACCACGGCACCACCGGCCAGCGCGACCCGGTTGCGCAGGGTCACGGCTCCTCCCGCAGCACATAACCCAGTCCCCGCACCGTCTGCAGCAGCCGCGGCTCACCACCGGCCTCCAACTTGCCGCGCAGATAACTGATGTAGACCCACAGCGCATTGGACGAGGGACCGAAGTCGTACCCCCACACCGCCTCGAAGATCAGCGAACGGCTCAGCACTCGTCGCGGGTTACGCAAGAACAGCTCCAGCAGGGCGTACTCGGTACGGGTGAGTTCCAGCGTCCGCCCACCGCGGCGTGCCCGGCAGGCAGCGGCATCCAGCTCCAGATCGGCGAAGCGGATCACCTCCTCCTGCGCGGCGCCGCTGCGCCGCAGCAGGGCCCGGATCCGGGCCCTGAGCTCGTCCAGGGCGAACGGCTTGACCAGATAGTCGTCGGCGCCCGCGTCCAGCCCGGCCACCCGGTCCTCCACCAGGTCCCGCGCGGTCAGCATCAGGATCGGCACGCGATCGCCCCGGGCCCGGATCCGGCGGCACACCTCCAGGCCGTTGGGCTCCGGCATCAGCACATCGAGGATGACGGCATCAGGCCGGCTACCGCCGAGCGCCTCCAAAGCCGCCATTCCGTCGGCCGCCTCGGCGACCTCGTGGCCGTCCCGGGCCAGAGCCCGGGCCAGCGCGAGGCGCACCGCGTCGTCATCGTCCACCACCAGCACACGCATGACCGCATCGTCCTGTCCGGTAGGTCAACAACGGATAAGGACGGCCGGCCCGGACTGCCCCAGACCGGCCGCCCGGCCTAGCCGGCTCAGCCCTTCTTGGACTGCTCACCGGCCGCCAGGTCCTGCTTGGTGCCCGACAGCGCCTCCTCGAACCGGTCGGCGCTGACCCCGAGCTTCTTCGCGATCGCCGCGAACTGCGGGCCGTGCGGGTCGAGGCCGCCCGGCTGGTCGGCCAGCGCGAACAGCTCCCCGACCGCTCGCTCCGCCGCGACGGTGCCGACGCCCAGCCGGTCAGCGACGCCCTTCGCGAAGAGCTTCACATCGGCGTCGTCGGCCGGTCCCCGGTGCTTGATGACGACCTTGCCGTCGCCCGGCTTGCCCTTACCCGCGTGCTTGTCGTTCACGACCTGCTTGCCGAGGGCCCGCTTGGTCTCAGCAAGGGCCCTCTCCAGGCGGTCAGGACTGACCCCGAGCTTCTTCGCGATCGCTGCGAACTGCGCGCCGTCCGGGTCGACGCCGCCGGATCGGTCGGACAGCGCGAACAGTTCCTTGACCGCCTCCTGCGCGGACGCCAGGCTCACCCCCAGCCGAGCGGCGACGCCCTTCGCCAGGGCCTCCGCGGTCCGTGCCCGGTCCTCCGTCGGCTTCCCCGGCTTCCCGCCCTTGTCCGGCTTGCCCTTCGCCGTCGCGGCCACGATTGCCTCGGACTTGGCCGGGCCGGGCGACGGAGCCGCAACCGCGGACGCCGTCATGCAGGCCACCGCGGCGACCGCACCCGCCGCGGTGATCCAACGCGCCTTACTGCTCATACCTGGTCTCCTTCGAACTCCCAGGGCGGTGGTCCGGCGGCTGCCGGCGCCCACGGCCGAGAAGACCATCAGGAACTCAAGGAAACTCTCGGGGGACCTTAGGCCGGCCTTAGAGATCACCTGCTCCCGGTGAGCCGACCCTGCGGCTCGAACGAGATGAGCCCAAGAGTCTGGGGGACGAGCGGCAGGCCCAACGACTGCGGGGGAAATGGGGCTTTGGGTGTGCCGGGCGGGCGGCTTGTGCGCGGTCGAGCGGTGTCGCGGACGGTCAACGTGACGGCTGAAGCCGTAAAGCGGTGGACAGCCTTGCGGCGCTGGGCGAGCATCTCCGCGATGACCAGTGAACCTCACTCCGCCCCCAAACGCGTCCGCTTCGTCGAGCTCAGCGCAAAGGCGCTACGGGCGCTGGCCGAGGGTGACCTCGCAGGCGGCAGCGCCGAGGCCGGGGTCGCCCTCGACGAGTACTTCGTCTCCGACCGGGCCCGCGGGATCTTCGGCTATCGCGCCGGCCAGCTTGCCGCGGACCCGTCTGCCGCGCCCTGGATCGTACGGGCCGCGGTGTCCGAGCCCGACGGGGCCGTCGTCGGCGACGCCGGGTTCCACGGGCCGCCGGACGAGGCCGGGACGGTCGAGGTCGGCTACACCGTCGTGCCCGGGTACCGCCGCCAGGGCTATGCCCGCGCCATGCTGGCAGCGCTGCTCGTCAGGGCCGCCGCCGAACCCGGTGTCAGGACCGTGCGGGCCACCATCAGATCCGACAACCACGCCTCCCTGGCCACCATCGCGGGCTTCGGTTTCACGTGCGTCGGCGAGCGGGGGAACGAGCGCGACGGGCGCGAGCTCGTCTTCGAGGTTCCCGCTGACGCGATCCAGGCCGAGTAGCCGTACGTACGGCCGTGGCGGGCGCTGCAAGCGTCCCGGTCGGGCTGTTCCAGGCCCGCAGGCCCGTCATGGACGCCGGGCCTCCGTCTCCGGCGAACGCAAGCAGAACACCGTCAAGACCACCACGTTCAGCGACGGCCAGCGCCTCTACCGCTGTCCGGCCTTGCGCATGACCTGGTTGGCGGCGGCCTTCTGCAAGAGGCCGTAGGCGAGGACCGGCAGCAGCAGATGCGGCCGGTCAGGCAGCGCCGTGGAGATCAGGACGGCGCTCGCGTTGCTGTTGTTCGCCGGCCGGTCGAGGGGCCGGCGGGCCGTACAAACTGCTCCGTCCCCTGCCCGACAAGAAGTCAGGCAGGGGACGGACGTTGGTAGCGGGGACGGGATGTGAACCACGCGACCTCTGGGGCGTGAGCCCAGCGAACTACCCACTGCTTGTGCGGCAGGCCGCCCAGCGGCGCTGTTCAGGCAGCGCTGGCAGTCGGCCGGACGATGATCTCGCTGACGTCGACCTCCGAGGCTGGCTGATACTTGCCGCGCAGCGAAGCGTCGCGTGCCCTGCACGTCCATCTCTGGCTGGTTCAGTCCTCGTCCGGCACCGCGACCGCCCCGTCCCGGCCGTGCATCCGGTCGAAGACCGGGTTGGCGGCTGACGAGTTCCGCTCCATCATGTCGGCTTCCTGAGTGCGGCCTTCGGCTCGAAGGGTGCGGATCACGTCGTGGGCGACAGCGGCCTCGTTCCACTCGTACGAGCCGGACCTGTAGACCTCCAGCGCGGCGTCGAAGTCGCCATGGGCTTCCGGGTACCGGCCGAGTTCACGGTAGGCCACCCCCCGGAGGTGACGTGCCATGGCACCCGCGTAGGCATCGCCGGCTGCAGCGCAGGCGTCCACGGCGTGAGTGAGCGGCGCCTCGGCGTCCTGGGGACGTCCGGCACGCAGGTGCAGCCAGCCGACGTCCCGTTGGGTGTGCGCCACCCACATCTCGTTGCCGAGCTGCTCGAACAACGCGATCGCCTCGCGGGCGGTGGCGGCGGCCTCATCGGGCTGTCCCATGCCGGCGAGGACGCGGATACGGGCGTTGTTCACCCGGCCCACCCACAGCCGCTCGCCCATCGGGCCGAAGATGCCCTCCGCCCTGCTGTAGCAGTCGCTCGCCTTCTGGCGCTCTCCGAGGAGCCGGTAGATCTTGCCGAGGGCGTACTCGGTGGCTCCCTCCCAGCGGCGGTCACCGAGGAGCCTGAAGTCGTCCCTGGCGGAATCGAGCAGCGGGGCGGCCTCCGCCGGGCGGCGCAGATAGCCCAGTGTCTCGGCCAAGGTACGCCGCAGACGTGCCTGAGCCCTTAGGTCGCCCGCCTCTTCCGCGATGCGCAAAGCCTCCCGCTGGCTCTGCTCGGCAAGCTCCGGTTTGCCACGCCAGCGCTGGAGCTCGCCCAGCAACTCGAGGGAACCGAGCGTGTGCCAGGAGTCGCCGGCCGTGCGGAGCCGGTCCACCGCGATCGTCATGCCGTCGAGGGCGATGCGGTAGTCGTCCTTCATGGAGTGAGCCCGGGCAACGAGTATCGCGTCCCGTGCCTCTGAGACCCCGTCCGCTGAGCTCTCCGCTGCATCGTCGCCGTTCGGGCCCAGGAGCGAAAGCACCCTGTCCGGGTTGCCCTCGGCCAGGGCGGCCCTTGCGCGTGCCCTGCGGAGACCGGCCAGCACCCGCGACCGGGTTTCTCCAGGAGCATTGAAGAGCCAGTCGGCGGAGTTCGGGGCCAAAGTGATGTCGTCGAGGAAGTAGGACAGCCCCTCCCCGATCTCCGCCGCCACCGTGTTCAGCCCGAGGTTCCGCGCACGCTCGATCGCCCAGAACAGACGGTCCTGCTCTCCGGCGACCCACTCGGCGGCCGTCGTCGGAGAGTCACGGAGGTCCGTCACGCGATCGGGGTCGATCTCGGAACGCAATTCCGGGGCGCGCTGAGCCGCCCAGTGGACGACGGCGTCCCGGTAGGCCCGGACCAGGCGTTCCTCCGAAGCGTTCCGTTCCTCCGGCGGCAGTTCCTCGTACTGGCGTGCAGCGAAGACACGGATCAGGTCGTGGATGCGGTAGCTGCATTCGGAGCCGCCGCCTTCCCCGTCCCGTGTCTCCATCATCGCGACCTCGACCAGTTCGTCGCCCGCCGTGACGCCGGCCCCGCGGGTCGCCTCGATCCGGGCGAAGTGCCAGTCCGTCAAGCGGCCTGCAGGCAGGGAGGCGAGCATGGCGAATGAGGCACGAGTGGTCGGCGTGAGGCCCTGGAAGCTGAAGATGAGGCAAGCGGTCAGGCTGCGGTTCTCGAACTTCAGGTGGTCCAGGCGGCTCCTCTCGTCCTCCAGGAGCATGCGCATGCGGGCGAGACTGGAGCCGGAACGCTGCTTCAGCTTGCAGCCGACCAGCCGCAGGGCCAGAGGGAGGTTGCCGCAGAAGCGGACGATGTCCATCGCCGCCGCCAGTTCGGCGGCGATGCGTTCCTGCCCCGCGTAGTGGGAGAGCACGGCAAGTGCGTTCTGGTCGTCCGGCAGATGTACCGCGACGGGCTCCCGCTGGGTGGCGCTGTTGAGGGAGAGCACCCGCCTGGAGGTGATCAGGACCGAGCACCCGGCGCCCGTGGGCAGCAGAGGCTCGATCTGATCCGTACCGTGCGCGTTGTCCAGGAGGACGAGCAGCCTCTGGTCGGCGGTGAGCGTCCGGAACATCGCCGCTCGCTCGTCAGCGGAGTCCGGCATGTCCTCCCGCGCCACGTGCAGGCTGCGGAGCATGTGGGCGAGGGCGTCCGCGGTGCTCCTCGGAGTCGCCCTGTCACCGTGGAGGTCGAGGTAGATCTGGCCGTCCGGGTAGGCGTCCTTCACCTCGTGCGCGGCATTGAGCGCCAGGGTCGTCTTGCCCACGCCGGGCTGACCATGGACGACGATGAGCTTCGACTGGCTCTGGAGGCCGCTTGAGGGGAGCGTGCGGTTGCCGGGCGCGGGCACGTCTCGCAGGTGGGCGAGTAATCCGTCCAGGGCAGTGGTGTCGCCCGCCAGCGTTTCCCTGGTGGGAAGTTCGCGGGGAGGCAGCGCCTGGGGCGCCGACTCCTGGGCAGGCACCGGTTCCTCGGCATGCTGGGCTCTGAGTGTCCCGTACGCGCCCAGGCCGGCCGCGACCACGGCCGCGCCGCCGCAGACAGCCCACGCGGTATGGCCTTTGAACACGTCGAAGATGATGTCGCCGGTGAGGCCCAGTCCGGCGACCACACCGGTCGCGGCGGCCACCAGCAACGTGTTGCGGCGTGCAGCGACTTGTCCCGACACGCGGCCTCCCCCGAGTTTCGCCGGTGCCCGATCGTACCGGCTCTCGTGGCAGGTGAGGGTAGCCAGTTCGGGGCCGGTCACACGGGCCAATGTCACACCCAACGGCGAGCGTCGGCTGACAGGGGTTCCGGCGAACATGACGAGTCACGCACAGATTTGAACGCCCCACGTACCCGGGGTGCCAGACAATCGACTTCGGGACCTTGGGCGTTGACCTGCGGTGAGCGGGTCATCGTCCCGGTGGGTTGTGCGGCCAGGTGCTGAGGGGACGGAGGCACGTGTGCCGCCTTTCGGTCACCGATCAGCGAGAACCGGCCGATGCCCGTGTCGATGCAGTCACACCCTTCCGGTACGAACACGCGTTCCCGTAACCTCCCTTTCTGCATGATCAAGGGGGTCAGGCCTCCCGTCACCCGAGGGCAACACCCCCGTCATGGCACCGGCTGGGGCGGCTTCTGCGCGCATACCCGGCCGGTGACCAGAGGCCGAAGGCGGCTTCCGTGACCGAGGGGACCATATTGGACTTCGACGCTGCAGTGTTGCGCCCTGCCGGCCGTTGCATCGGCCAGGCGCTGGCGGTCATGGCCGCGACCGCTCTCGCGGCCGGATGCGGCCCGTCGGAGGAGAAGCCGTCCGCGGCTCGCACGACGTCACCGGCCCCGCTCGTCGTGGTGACGGCTCACCCGAGCCCGTCGCGGTCCGAAGCCGAGCCGCGGGGCGGCCGAACAGGCGACGCGGGGACCGCCGCCTTCAAGGACGGTGTCATGGTGCGTAAGCCCGTGCTGAAGGAGACAGGCGACGCCTTCCGGGTCGACGTGAGGGTCGTCAACACACACTCCGCACCGGCCAGGATCCGTGCCGTCGTCCGGCTGACCGGACCGTGGGGATACAACGCGGTGCTCGATGTGCAGACCGACGTTCTGCAGTACGGCGAGTCCCAGGACGGCGTCTACACCGCGCACGACCCGAGTGAGGGTGCGGTGATCCCCGACCGGCCGACGGTCGTCGTGGTCGAGGTCACCCGAACCCGGGTGTAGCGCGGGCCCGCGCGGATTCACCGAGAAGTGGGTCTGCCGACGCCGATCGCGCCGCTCCGTGGTGTCCGGCCCGCCCTGAACGTCCGGGGTAGCGGCTGCCGTCCCGGCTCATCCGGCCTTCCCCCTCCTGGAGGCCGGCGGTGGCAGGCTGGTGGGCATCTGCGTCCCTGCCAAGCCAGTGCGTCGGGGAGAGGGGCGCCGATGGGCAGCGCCGTGCGGTAATCCCCTTGAACGGGCGCCAGTAGACGTGCAGGCTTGCGCGGTGATTCCCGTGCTGGCCCCTGGCTTTCTGAGCTGGGACGAGGTGGACCCCACCCGTCATCCCTTCGACAGCGCGTCGGCAGCGCAGGTGGTGCGTTCGCTCGGGCCGGCCGGGCGTGTGCCCCGCCGCCCTGACGTTGCTTCGACCAACCCGGCAATGAGTGCCTGGAGCCGCGGCGAGGGCAAACTCTGGGCCGACGCCATGTCGCATGTCCTCGTGGAGCGCTAAGGCCGCTCGGCCGTGGGCTGGCGCTGGGCGCACGACGAGGGCGACTTCGACGGCGGGCCGGTCGGGAACTGGTGCTGCCCCCGTCACTCGATCACCACTCCGGACGAGACGCTCGCCCGTGTTGTCGCGGCGCTGTGCGAGTGGCGCGGATGGCTGGAGAGCCTCGCAGGGTGGTTCGAGGCGTACCCGTTGGACCTGGCCGCCGTCGAGGACCAGCGGATCCTGTGGGAGCGCGCCGCGCGCAACCTGATCCTCCAGGTGACCGACCGCACCGGGTGCGGCAGCGGTTGGCACGGGCACTGTGAGCAAGTGCTCATCTGGTTCCTCAGCCGCTGGGGAGTCGCACCCGATGTCGCGCAGGAGCTGGTCGACCAGGCCATCGGCGGTCGGTTCAAGAGCTGGACCGGCCCTGACATGGTGCTCGTCGAGGACATCGCGGAACGGATTGCGCTGTCCCTGCGGCCGAACGACGGCGTGGGCCCCGCCGGGCCCGCGCCGGACCACCTGCAGCGCTGGCTCGAGGTGCGCGAGACGGTGGCGTGGCAGAAGGCCCCGGACGGCGTCACCGACGGCCCGGTCGTTCCCACCCGCGACGGCGCGGCGGAGGACATCCGCGCCTTCGACGGCGCTGTGGACGCAGCGAGGGCGGATGGCCTGCTCGCCGCACTGGAACAATTGCGGGACGACGCGGCGCGCGGCGCCCCACTCAACTTCGAAGTGCTGCAGGGTTGGCAGCAGCACGTCCTGGACACACCGCAGCCGCCACCGTTCCGAAGCCTGCCCGCCTTCGCCAAGGGCGGCCGGGAACGCTACGGCATCGGCCCGGACACCCGCGACGAGGTACCGACGAAACGGGCCTCCAGGAGTGACGAAAGTCGCTGCTGGGGCCCGTTTCTCGCGTTGCTCAAGGGATCTGTCGATCGGTCCGGCCGCTCGTTGCGTCCCCCACACGTCGAAAGCCCCCTCGCTGGCCGCCAGTGGCCGGCGAGGGGGTTTCGTTGCGTGGCGCTGTCCTGTATGTGATGCGTGTCACTCAGATGGCGGACTCCAGGAACCCGATCAGGCAGGCTGCTGGGTCACGCCGACACGCCCTGCGCGAGGCGGGCGATGTGGTCCCACGCCCGGAACTCCGAGATCCTGCGGTCGTACTCCTCCTGCAGCGGCTCGATGCCGCCCGTGCCGAAGAGCACGCGCAGCGGCGGGTTGGGGGCATCGACTATCGCGAGCAGCGCGTCCGCCGTCGTCGCTGCGTCACCGGTGACGAACGGCGCGTCCTTCATCCCGGCCATGAGCGCTTCGCGGACGGGCTCGTACTCCGGCATCGGGTCGACTGCTGGAGCGGTGGCGCCGAGGCCGGTAGCGAAGGTGAGGGGCTCGACGAGGGTGACCAGGATCCCCTGGTGGGCGACCTCGGCAGCCAGGGCCTGACTCATGCTCTCCAGCGCCCACTTGGAGGAGTGGTAGAGGCCCATCGTCGGGTACGCGACGAGGCCGCCGTAGGACGAGACTTGGATGATCCTGCCGTGTCCGCGGGCCCGCATGCCCGGGAGCACGGCCCGAGTGGTCCACAGGGCGCCGAAGAAGTTCACGTCGAACTGTGCCCGTGCCTGCTCCTCGGAGACCTCTTCGACGGCTCCCCGCAGCGCGTGGCCGGCGTTGTTCACCAGGATGTCGATGCCGCCGAAGCGGTGTTCGGTCTCTCCCACGGCCTGCCGGACGGCAGCGGAGTCCGCCACGTCGAACGCCAGCGGCAGCACCTGATCACCGAACTCGCGGACCAGCGGCTCCAGTGACGAGGAGTTCCGGGCGGTGGCCGCAACGCGGTCGCCGCGGGAAAGGGCGGCCCTGGCCCAGTGGAAGCCCAGGCCTCGGGAGGCTCCGGTGACGAGCCAGACAGGGGGTGATGAGGTAGCCATCGAGTCGTTCCTTTGCGCAGTACGGGGACAACGCCGGGCAGGCGGCGCGGTCGACGGAAGAACAATCGGAGATGCGTCTCCGTTTCACTGTACTCCGAATCGGAGATGCATCTCCACATAGATGCCCGGGTGGATGACCCAGAGCCCGCGCGCCGCCAGCCAGGGCCGGACGAACCCAGGCCCGCCCCTTCCGGCTTTCTCCGGCTTTACCGAGGGCATGCCGCGATGGACCGTCCGCCTTAGACCGTGTCCTATGTGGTGAGGCGGTCGTTGGTTTGTTCATGGGGCGGGGTACGTGGAGTTGGATTGTTCCGGACGGTCTGTGGGAGCTTGCGGAGCCGCTGATCCCGCCGTCGAGGGTGCGGCCGCAGGGCGGGGGCACGCAGGACACGCCTGATGAGACGCTGTTTGCCGCGATCATCTACGTGCTGGTCAGCGGGTGCGCGTGGCGTGCTCTGCCGCCGCGCTTTGGGATATCGAAGTCGACGGCTCACCGCCGGTTCCTGATCTGATCCCGAGCCGGCGTGTGGGGCCGGCTGCACGAGGCGGTCCTGCACCGGCTCGACGACGCGGGCCTGGTCGACGTGCGTGTCGTCCTGGACTCCGCGCACGTCCGGGCGAAAAAGGGGGCGAACTTACAGGCCCAAGCCCCGTGGACCGAGGTAAGCCGGACTCCAAAATGCACGTCCTGTCGGACGCGAACGGACTGCCCCTCGTCGTCGGCGTCTCCGCGGCCAGCACCCACGACAGCGAAGCACTGAAGCCGATGATCAACGGTCACCAAACGAGACACGACCCCGAACGCGGCCGTCACTTCAAGCCCCAGCGCCTGCACGCCGACAAAGCCTACGACGTCCCCCACCTGCGGAAATGGTTACGTGGACAACGGATCGGCGTGCGGATCGCCCGCAAAGGAATCGAGTCCAGCGAACGACTCGGCCGCCGACGATGGGTCATCGCACGCACCATGTCCTGGCTCACCGGCTACCGCCGACTCAACCACCGATACGAACGCGATCCCCGCAACTACCTGGCCTTTCTCGGCCTCGCCGCTGCCCTGTGCTGCTACAAACGGCTCGTCCGCCTCACCACATAGGACACGGTCTTAGCCGCCGTGACGTCGTCGGCGTGGTGGGCAGGGGCGGCGGCCGGGTCGTGGATCGTCGTGCGGATGTCCCCCTGTGGAGTCAGGGCGGCGGCGTACGAGGAGCCAGTGTCGTCCTGGGCTATGACCAAAATCGTCGGCCATGCCTCGGCGTCCTTGCCATCGCTACTTCGGTGGGCGGGTGTCGCCCAGCCGGCCGGGTCGGCGATTCGCGCCGGTTCAGCCCTCGGCGGCCTCGAGTTTCCGCCAGATGCGGATGAGGGCAGCGATGTCCTGCTCGCCGAGCGGCGCCACGAAGTGCTGCTGTACGGCCGCTTCGAAGGTCTCGGCCACCGTATCGGCATACCTGCGGCCCTCGTCGGTGAAGCCGATCAGGGAGATCCGGCCGTCGTCCTGGTCGGCGCTGCGGCGCAGGTGGCCTCTGTCGATCAGTTCCTGCACCAGCCGGGACGCACGGGTGGGGCTCACGCTGACGAGTTCGCCGGCCAGCGCCCGCACGGGCTGTGGTTCCAGATCCTGCAGACGGCACAGGATCTCGAAGGCGCTGAACGAGATCTTGTGCCGCTCCATCAGCACGGTCTCGATCCGCGCGGTCAGCGCCGCGTGCGTGTAGAGGAGAGCGAACCAGGCGTCCTCCTGTGACTGGGAGATGATCGCGTGCCTGGTGGAGGGCGGTCTCATGACGACCATGCTAACAAACATGCGTGTGCACTTGTGTGCGAGCGCACACATCTCTATGGTGCAGACATGAACCGATCCGAAGAACCGGCGGGAACTCCGGCAGCAACCGCCGATCCGCACTACGCACACCGCTGGCTGATCCTGCTGGTAGTCCTGATCTCCCAGGTGATGATCCTGATCGACGCCACCGTCATCAACGTCGCGCTCCCCTCGGCCCAGGCGGGGCTGCACTTCTCCGACGCGGCCCGGCAGTGGGTGGTGACGGCCTACGTCCTCGCCTTCGGCAGCCTGCTCCCGCTCGGAGGACGGCTGGCCGACCTGGTAGGACGCAAACGGGTCTTCATCGTGGGCCTCGTGGGCTTCGGCGTGTTTTCCGCACTCGCCGGCGCCGCCCCTGACACGGCCGTACTACTGATCGCGCGCACTCTGCAGGGAGTGTTCGCCGCCGCACTGGCGCCCACCGCGGTCTCCCTGATCACCGTCACCTTCACCGACCACGCCGAACGCAACAAGGCGTTTGCTGTGTTCGGCGCCGTCGGCGGCGGCTCCGGTGCCCTCGGCCTGCTGCTGGGAGGGCTGCTCACCAGCTACCTGGACTGGCGGTGGACGATGTTCGTCAACATCGCCTTCGCCGCTGTCGCCCTTGTCGGCGCGCTCACCTTGATGACGAACTCCGCCGACCCGGACCGGCCGCGCCTGGATCTTCCCGGTGTGCTGCTGGCGTCGGGCGGTCTGTTCCTGCTCGTGTTCGGCAGCGCCCAGGCCGAGAAGGACGGCTGGGGCTCCGCACTCACGATCGGCTCCCTCGTCGGCGGCGCCGTTCTCCTCGCCGGGTTCGTCACCGTCGAACGCCGCGCGGTCAATCCGCTCGTCCCCCTGCGGGTGGTGCTCGACCGGAACCGCGGCGCGGCCTATCTGAGCCTGCTGCTGGGCAGCGCCGCGCTGTTCGCGCTGTTCCTCTTCCTGACCTACTACTTCCAGGGAATCCTCGGCTACACCCCCATCAGAACCGGCCTCGCCTTCCTTCCCCTGCCCGTCGGGATCGCGGTCGGCGCCACCATCGCCCAAAGTGCCCTGCTCCCGCGCCTCACCGCCCGGACCATCGTTGCCGCAGGACTGGTCCTGTCGGCGTTCGGGGCCGCACTGCTCACAAGGGTGGACGTCCAGGCCGCATACGCGTCCCGCGTTCTCCCCGGACTCGTGCTGGTCGGCGTCGGTATCGGCGTCTACTTCGTCATCGCCGTGACCATCGGCAGCGTCCCGGACGACCCGCGCGACGCAGGGACCGCCGGCAGCATGAACAATGTCGGCCAGCAGATCGGCACGGCGCTCGGAGTAGCTGTCATCAGCACGTTTGTCGCGTCGGCGAACAGCAGCTACCTGCACTCCCACGGTCCGGCCGGCCCGCCGCTGCTCGCCCGCGCTGCCGTCCACGGGTACGCGACGGGCTTCTGGTGGGGCGCCGCTACCTTCGCGTTCACCGCCGTACTCTGCACCGCGCTGATCAGGCCGAAGACATCTCTGACCGTAGCCGCCGAGCCGTCCGGGCCCCAGCCCGCGGCACCGGCCTTCCAGTGAGCGGCCCCCTGCACGGCCTGCACACCCCCCGTCGGCAGTGCGCTCCCACGGGTCAGTCCCCTTCGCCCTTGACCAGGGCGAGGAACTCTCCGCGACCCAGGGGCGGGACGGGCAGGGGAGTGGGAGCGTCGGAACGCAGGCCGTCGAGCAGGAGGGGGACGAACCGGCGCCAGAGGTCGGGGGACGCCCTGCCGTAGGTATCGATGAGCGTTGTCAGCAGGGACATCAGCACGCCGATGTCCGTCGACGTGATCTCGGCACGGATCGTGCCCTGGGCCTGTCCGCGCTCCAGCAACTGCTCGATGCACGCCTCGACCCGGGTACGGACATCCGGCAGCAGCGGGCCCTCGGGGGCGCTGCGCAGGAAGTCCAGGAGCGCGCGCTTGGCGGCCTGCGGCCGCAAGACCGCCTCGAAGAACGCCGCCAGCCCGGCCAGGCCGTCCCTATGCGCCGCCGCCCGCTCGGCCTCCGCCAACATGGCATCGAATGACTCTGCAAGAACGGCGTCAGCCAGTTCGTACTTGTTGGCGAAGTGCCGGTAGGCGGTGCCCACACCGACCCCGGCCCGCAGCGCGACATTGTCAAGGGTCGGGCTGAGGCCATCCGCGTCGAACAACTCCCGCCCGGCGGCAATCAGTGCCTCCCGGTTGCGCGCGGCGTCCTTGCGCCGGGGCCGCACCGACTGTCCGGGCTCTTCCGGCTCGCCCACGTCCGACCTCCCTCGACTGACCCCAGCCTAACTGAGCGGAGCAGCACCTCCGCTTCCGCACCCGGCCGCCGTGGGAGCGGATGGCTCCGTTGTTGCCGGGTACTGCTTGGCCGGGCGGGGAGCCGGCGACACGGGCCGGGGACCAGGCGGGCGGGGCGGTGAGGTGCAGCCACCTTGCCGACATGACTACCTACGTAGTGGCCGCAGGCCAGGGAACTGCTGCGGACCGCCGCGCGGGCCGCGGCGAGCGCCCGGCCCGCCGCGGGCCACGGTCCGTTCACCGTGGGCTACACCACGAATCTCATCGTCACCCCGGCCGTGCGCGAGCTGCGCCACCGGGATCCGGAGGCCGTGTCCGCGCCGTGCACCTGAGCTGGAGCGAGCCGCGGGACGCGCTGCTCGACCACCGGGTGGACGTGGTCGCGGCGCGGCTCGTGTTCGCCCCGGACGGGCTGGAGATCACCCCGCTCTTAAGAGGCAGTCCACCGATGCGCAGATGGCCCGTCGTCGCCAGGCCGGTACGGGCGAGAGGTACACGGAAGCTCTGCGGTACGCGCGGTCAGAGGAGCCCGAGTCCGATGATTTCGGCTGCTGTGAGGCGCTCGAGCAAGTTGCCCTGGTGGTCCGAGAGCGGTTCGAGCAGGGAGGGATGCCGGCGCTACTGGCGGAGCTGGAGGAGCTGCGCGAGTGGAGATCCAGAACTGACCCCCTGCGGTTCCACGGGGGGTCGGTTCTGGATCTCCGTTGACATCAGTCAGCCGCCGGTGCGCGGTCGGCCCTGGTCTACCGGTGCTTGTCGGGGCCGTGGATGCCGAGGTGGGTGACGATGAAACTGTGGTCGTACTTGACCCCGTACTTGAGGACGCGGTCGAAGCCGAGATGAAACAGGCCGATGACGCCGGCCACGATCAGTGAGTTGTGTTCCCAAGTGCTGCCCGCGACGATCAGGGCGAGAGGCAGCGGTGCGGTGTGCATGAGGTTGTAGACCCAGGCGCCGACTTTCGGGCCGGCGAGGTAGGCGAACCAGGAGAGGTCCGGGACGAGGAACAGCGCGGGAACCAGCCACCATGGTTCGTCGGTCGTGGCGAAGAGCACCAGTGCGGCGATGGCCACGGCAAGACCTTCGACGCGCAGCCAGACCGCGGGCCGGCCGGTGACCACGCCTTGGAAGTCCCGGTCATCGGCGTGCGGCCCGTGCGGGTTGTCCACGGTGGTTGCGGCCGGGACGTCAGTGAGCTCAGGCACGGGTGTTCTCCTGCAGGAACGAGGCGATCAGAGCCACGGTCTGCTCGGGAAACTGGTCGTGCGGGTAGTGACCGGCGCCGTCGACCATCGCGAGCCGGCCGATCCCGGCGGGCAGCGCCGCGACAATGGCCTCGCCCTCGGCCCGCGGGTCGGTCCAGTCGGGGTCGAGGGAGCCTTCGACGATCAGCACCGGGCAGCGCACATCGGCGAGCTTCGCCCCGGCGTCGGCCGGTGAGGTCTTGAGCATCGACTGGAGCGCCTTCATCCGGCCGGGCTCTCGCAGTTCGGCCGCGATGCGGGCCTGCCGCTCGGTCCAGTCGGCGGGCTTGCGGCCCGGGTAGGCGTGGTCGAGGTAGCCGAGCCACTGCGTCACGCTACCCAGCATCGCGCCGGCCATCCGGTAGGCGCCCCGGCGGTACGACCTGTTGCCGAGGTCGCCGAGCTTCATCGCCTGGGCACGGGTGAACGGCGCGATCTCGACGACTCCGGTGATCAGGCCGGGCTCCCGAGCGGCAGCTATGGTGGCGGCGCCCCCGGCGATGGAGTGACCGATCAGCACGGCCGGGCCGCCGAGGTGACGGATCAGGGCGAGCAGGTCGCTAGCGATGTCAGTGCGGGAGTACGACGGCCACGCCGCGGCCGACTCGCCGCAGCCGCGCAGGTCGGCCGCGGCGACCCGGTATCCGGCCGCGACCAGCTGCGGCGCGACGAACCGGTAGGCCGCGCGGCTCTGCCCCATGCCGTGGGCGAGCACCACCAGCGGACCGTCACCGGCCACCTCGTACGCGATGCGACCGCCGTCGACGGTCAGGTAGTGGGTCTGCTGGTTGAGGGGCATGATCATGGTCGTCTCCTGGCGCGTTGAGATGAATCCGGATACAAGATTGTCTCCCGGTCCAAAATTGCTTCCGGGTTCAAGTCTGCACTCGGGTACACTTACGGACTGGAGTACACTTGTCAAGTCGGAAGAGAGTAGATCTCGATCATGAAGAACGGAACTTCAGCAGCCCCCGAGTCACCGCCGCAGGATCGCCGCGCACGTCAGCGGGAGCGGCGCCGCGCCGAGTTGTACGACGTCGCCCTAGCACTGTTCGTCGAGAAGACGTATGAGGGAACGACGATGGAGGACATCGCCGAGCGGGCAGACGTCGCCCGGACCACGGTCTTCAACCACTTCCCCCGCAAGGTCGCCTTCCTGCAGGAATGGGCCGTCCGCCGCCGCGAGAAGGCCATCAAAGCCGCCTACGCCGCGGGCCCGGACTCGTCCGCCCGGGAGATCCTGGTGCGGTACTTCACCGAGATGGGCCAGCTCAGCGACGCGTCCCGGCCGGAGAGCGTGGCCGTGATCCTCGGGTCGGTGCACTCGACGAACATCTGGCAGCGCTCGCCGCTCGCCGTCGAGTTCGCCGGCATCATCAGCGGGGCACAGCAGAAAGGCGAGATCGACCCGGCCGTCAACGCGGACCGGGTGGGCCTGCTCCTGTCCTCGTCGTACTACGTCATCCTCACCGCATGGGCCGCCGAAGAGCCGGCGCCCTTCGACCTCACCGCGGAGATGATCGGAACCGTCGACCTCATCCTCAACGGAGTCCTGCCCCGACGAGACAGAACCTCTAGCGGCTGAACGACTCGATCTCGGTGGTGATACCGCCGACGGGGGTTTCACCGGTGAGCACGGGCAGACCGCGTTCGTCTGAGCGGCTTGGAAGAAGTGCTCAGCGCGGTGGTCAAGGAAGAGTGGCGCGACTGACGGGAACGCTGTCGCACGGGTGGGAGAGGTGCGACCGCTGACGCTTGCTGGCCGATCTGGAACGCGCCGGGTGGCCCGCCACGTTGCTCGCCCAGCGTCTGACGCTGCATCCGCGCACGATCGCCGAAATCCGCTTCGCCCGCCGGACACGGATCCATCTCGACCTCGACGTCCGTGTCCGCGAGCTCCATCGGCACCTGATCCCGCTCGACCCGGTCCGCGAGGGCGTACGTGCCATCGACGCCGCAGCGCCGGGTCGCGTAGGCCGGAGCACTCCGGGTCCGGTTCGACCTCGTCGACGACGTTCGAGGCTGACCGCAGCGGCGGTGTCACAGCTGGTAGAGGTACGGTGCCGGCGGCCCCGTGGGAGGCCGCCGAACGCCTAGACCATCAAGGCGACGTGGTGACCAACGGGTGAGCCGTCGGCGAGACCACCCACCGTCAGGGCTTTGGTCAAAGCCTGAGCCCTGACGGTGGCGCAGCATGTGCGCAGGTCTCACCACCACGGAACAGGAATTTGTAGTGTTCGCTCCTATGGGTCTGCTGCAGGTTTGGGTGACAGGTTTGACCTGCCCCACCTCTCAGGTTCCAGTTCTGCTGGCTAACTGACGGCCTTCACGAAAGGCTGCCGGACATGCCCCGCGCCTATCCCGCTGAGTTCCGCGCCCGCGCCGTCGCGTTGGTGCGGGCAGGAAAAGAACAGAAGCAGACCGCCGTTGACCTCGGCATCCATCCGGTCACGTTGTCGAAGTGGTTGCGCCAGGACGACATCGATAGCGGCCGGCGCCCTGGCAGGGTCTCGGAGGAGTCTGCAGAGCTGCGAGCAGCGCGGCGACGAATCCGCGAGCTGGAAACCGAGCTCGAGATCGTCCGCAAGGCCGCCAGGTTCCTCGGCGAGGACAAGCCGGTACCAAAAGGGTCTACCCGGTGATCGACCGTCTCGTCGATGCCGGGGCACCAGTCGACCGATGCTGCCGGATCCTGGGGGTCGCCCGGCAGAACTACTACAAACACAAGCGCACCCCGACCACACGCGGCAGCTGCGACGGGAGTGGCTGACCGGGCTGATCCGGGAGGTCCACGTCGCCTCGCGCGGCACCTACGGCTACCGCCGCGTCCACGCCGAGCTCACCCTGGGCATGGGCATCCAGGTGTGCTCGCGGACCGTGGGCGACGTTCCCACCGGACGGCGAGGCGCGTGAACTGGTGCAGCAGGGCGAAGGTCTGCTCCACGACGTAGCGGAGCTTGCCCAGGCCTTGGATGTCGGGTTGGCCTTTGCGGGAGACGACCGGCAAGATCCCGCGTTGGCGCAGCTCCGTGCGGTTCGGATTGCTGTCGTAGCCCTTGTCGCCGAGTAGTGGATCGGGGCGCTTGCGGGGGTGACCCATGCGGCCAGCGACCGGCGGGACGCCGTCGACGAGGGCGAGGTTCTGTGTGACGTCGTTGACGTTGGCCGCGGTGGTGATGACCTTGAGCGGGATGCCGCCGCCGTCGCTGATCAGGTGGTGCTTGCTTCCCGTTTTGCGGCGATCGACGGGCGACGGGCCCGTCGCGGGACCCCCTTTTTCGCGCGTACATGGGAGGTGTCCACGCACGCGCGAATGTTCGGGCCAGGGTGGCAGGATCGGCCCGACCATTGCCCACAACTCGTCGTCTACGACCCACGGCTTGACGCTCACGCCCTCACGAACGGCTCAATCGTCGAACCGGTTACGGCTGACCTGCGCCATCCCACATGATCGTGTTACGAGCTCTTAGGGTCCGTCCGAGCCCGACTGCCGACCCGTCTGAACCACGCCGCCTCCACCCGCCCGGGCCACCCGGAATGCGCCGCCATAGCGGCGAGCGCACGGTGGCTTATGTGTGCAGCAGGGCTCGCCATTGTTCGTACAGCCCTCGCGCCGTGATGCAGGCCCCCACCATGTGCCAAGTGAAGTGGGGGCCTGCTTCACATGATGCAGAGGAGCGGGTGAGTGCGAGAACGCTTCGTCTCCCTACCCGAACACACTCCCGCGGGTCTCGCAGGCCAGATCCGTTGCGAAGAATCGGGTGTTTGACCTGTTTCAGTAAGTATCGGGGGTCATCCACCGCGCCATGGAGTCAACCCAGCCGAGCAAACCCAACCAGATCGGGGAACTCAAGCGTCCCACCCATACGCCATGGATGGTCACCCTTTCGCCTCATATGTCCATCAGGTCCGCCAACCTCATTCCGGTACACGAGGTTTCACGGCGGCCATTCGGACGCCGGCACCCTAGGCACTGCCATTCCGGACATCTATCACTAGAACGGGCTGCTTTAGTCAAGGTCAAGGGTAAACCAAGAAGAACTAAAGGTTAACCATTGACCAACACTTCTCCGGTCTGACAGGATCCGGGTCGTCAAAGAGGCGCTGGGTTCGCTCGCCCGCGCTAGGGGGGAGCTTTGTGCTGCGTTCCATGAGGAGCAGCGAGCCGTTCGCAACAGAATTCAACATTCATTGCGAAGCCCTGTGGGTACCACACCGCGCCTGATTGACAATCGCGTTGCCAGGCCCGGTTGCGCTCGACTCTCGCGACAGCGCACGGGGTATTCCTACAGGAAGGATGGACCGATGCGCTCCATAGGAATAAAGCGCAAGGTGCTACTCACCCTTACTGTCGCCGTTGCGGCTCTGGTCGGGGGGACGACTGTGGCTCAGGCTCACGGGACGTACGACTACCTCTGGACGAGTCGCTGGTACGACGCTTCGGTCGGCATGCGATCTCGGTGGTGGGACGACTCAAAGTTCACTGAGATCATGTACGTCAACTGCAGCTCCTCTGCGAAGACGTATACAGATGTCGAACTGTTCCGCGGTATCAATAACTGGCCGGACGAGAGTCGGGGCGCCAAGCGTTACACCGCCTGCTTCGGCGGATACATGCACCACAGCGACGGCGAGTGGTACGATCTTCCGTCCGCGACATATCAGTTCGAAGTCAGCGCTATCGGCGGCAGCAACTGGTTGGACGTCGAGACGGTGCTGGTCGACAACACAGAAGCCGACTAATAACACGTAGGGCAGTGTGACGGCCTGGCGGCCAGCTGTGCTCGCCAGGCCGCGCATCCCGTTAGCAAGGATTGGCAAGCGTGAGACTGGCGACAAGGCTCCGAACGTCATCCGCTTTGCGAGTCGCCCCGTTTGCGCTCGCCCTTCCACTTTTCTACTACGTTGATGGATCAGGAAATCCGCCGTTTAATGCATACGGTTATGCTCCCACGGTGCTGTCTTATGCGCTGGCGTTTTGCTACTCGTTTGCGTACGCAGTCGCGTCCGCACTCGGCGCGTGGGAGGCCGGCTCACTCAGACAGGGCGGCATCTGGGAGCTGGCGCCCTTCAGATCGCGTACTGCAATCGCGGCGGAGTCCCTGGCTCCGGTTGTCGGCCTTGCGTGGCTGATGATGCTCACACCGGCCGGCCTTGCACTGATTGATGCAGGCGTGTGGCCCAGCCCGGTAAGCCTGGGCCCGCTGGCAGTTGGCCTGATGGTCTCCATCGGTCACGCGGTAATCGGGTTCTGCGTCGGAATGAAGGTGCCTCGGACGATTTGCGCTCCGCTGTTGGCTGTGACGGTGTGGATCCTGGTGGCGTTCTCCCGGGCCGTTGATGTTCCGTGGCCACGACACTTGTCCGGGCAGCAGACGGAACCACTGATGTTCGGCGAGACCTTTTCCTTCGCAGCCTTGTGGCCCCACGTGGCCTTCACTGGGAGCCTTGCACTGGCTGCTTGTGTGCTGTGGATGCGCAGGCGGGCCGTTGCTCTTGTCGTTGCGGCTGCGGTCGCGCTGCTCGGGACCATCAGCGCATGGGCAGCAGTCAAGGATTGGGACTTCAATCCGAAACTGAATACGCAACAAGTTTCAACGCGTTGCATCTCCGGCGGTTCTGGCAGTGCTCTGTCGGTGTGTATGCCGTCAGTTACCTCGGCCGCGCTGCCCAACGCCCGAAGTGAGACGCTTAAGGTGCTGCAAGATTTTGATGCTGCCGGAGTTCCTCGGCATCCCGACTTCGTAACAGACACTCTCGCCGATGGACGCTTCAGTATTCCCTCCACGGATAAAGCGTGGCGCGTGCCCCTCACTGAAGCCGCGGAGCAGGGTAATCTGCGTTTTGAAATCACCCTCAGGGCAATCGGCTTTACTTGCTCCAGGCCAGACCCGGACCTTCGTCGCTTGAGCATGGCCTGGGCTGCCCACGTCACGGGGACGACGGACGACTGGGAAAAACTGCGACTTCGCATTAAGGGCCCCACCGAGCATCAGATGCAGCGTATCTACAAGCTGCCCCGTCAGACGCAAGCTTCCTGGTTCAACCGCACAGTCCTCAGTGCTTGCCAGGGGTGACTTCTATGTGGTGGTGGATCAAGGCGCGCCGCGCACACAGTATTCTATTCGCGGGATTCTTGGTGACACTGACGATGGGTCTAACCCTCGGTGGAACTGTCGTCGAGCTTCCCTCACTCGTCAGCGTCGGCTATCCTGCGATTCTTAGCATGTTTGCCCCAATTCCTGTCGTCTCCGCCCTGGCAATGTCCCTCGATTCGCGTATTGCCTCCGCAGAGGCCAGCGGTATTCGCGAAGTGAGATTCTTGGACGGAACTCTTATTTTTGCAACCGTCTTGGGTATTCTCGGAGTCGGGCTGCTCGCATCTTCCGAAACGATTGCAGCAGTGGGCCGCAACACCGCCTTCCTGGTCGGGCTGTTGCTGGTTGCCAGGCCCTTTGGGCAGTTGGCGGTAATGGCACCTGTCGCGTGGATCATGCTTGTCGTATTTATCAGCCGTCCGCCTCCCAATCCTTCTCTGTGGTCCATCCTTCCGGAAGAGGCTGCTGCACCCCACGCCGCTGCAGCCGCTGCCGCCATGTTCGTGTCGGGTACCAGTGTCCTTTTGTTTCCCCGGGAGTATCGTTGAGCCTCGTCATGTCTTCGTGCACATACGCTTACCGTCGGTGGCAGCGACCCGTTTTGGATCGGCTCGACTATCGCCTCCCCGATGGGCTGACGATCTTGCTCGGCCCGAATGGCGCAGGTAAGTCAACGCTTCTGAGGCTCGCAGCATCCGTCACCCGCCCCGATTCAGGAAAGGTCTCGTACGGCGACATCTCTTCGACGGTGCGTGACTATCGGCGGCATGTGGCATGGATGCCGCAAACCATCACAGCCATGCCCTCTCTCACCGCTCGCGAATATGTGGCCTACTGCGGTTGGCTCAAGGGAATGAACCGCTCCGATGCCTGGCTTCGCGCCGCAACCGCCCTGAAGAAGGTCGAGTTGAGCGATCGGGCGTCGGTCAAGACGACACGACTGTCGGGCGGACAACTTCGTCGCGTGGGAGTTGCAGCCGCAATCGTGCACGAGGCGCGGGTACTTCTCCTCGACGAACCCACCGCCGGCATGGACCCGCGGCAACGGCGTGTCTTCTACAACCAAATCAGGGCATTGACCGGCGAGGTAGCCGTCATGATCTCAACTCACGACATTATGGATCTTGCGGAAGACGCCGGTCACGTCACGGTCCTGACGAAAGGGACGATCGTCCATTCCGGCACCACTGAGAGCTTCCTGAAGCAGGCTCCAGAGGGCGCTCCGGACGGGCGGCGAGCTGAAGCTGCCTACACCGCCCTCGTGGACAGTGAAGGTTGATCCGTGCCTGGGGGATCGCGATCGGACCCTGCCGTCTGCCGGGTCAGTCGTGCGCGGCTTTGCCGGTCACCCGGTGGTCGGCGTAGCTGAGGCCTTCCATCACCAGGCGCCGCAGGTGCCCGTCGCGGAGGCTGTAGTACACGTGCTGGCCCTCGCGGCGCGTCTCCACCAGGCCCGCCAGGCGCAGTTTCGCCAAGTGCTGGCTCACGCCGGTTCGCGAGGCTCCGCAGCGTTCACTCAAGGAGCCGACGTCCGACTCCTCCTGCGCCAGTAGCCATACGTCAGACCCGTCAAGCAGCCAGTAGGCCCGGCATCTCCTGCCGTCGCTGCTGAAGCGGAGGGTGATCGAACCGAGCCATCCACTGGCCGTCGCGCCGGTCACGTCCGCTGGAGTGGTGTATCGACGGCCGGATACACCTGCCGTCCGGCGCTACGACGGGAGGCAGCCTCATCCGCCGCTACGACAGCGGCACGCGAACCCCACTGCATCACAGCCCCCTTGGCCCAGTCGCATCGACCGATCTCGTCGTCACCGGTCCGGGACGATCTTCGTCCATCTCGTCCTCGTGCGGGTACATCCACACGGCTGCGCAGATGAGCATTCAGGAACACCCCCCGCTGATTCGGAAGCACACGGTACAGCGGAGTTTGATCAATGGCCATCGCCCGACGACCCCCCTCCGTAGGTCGCAGGGGACTCCACACCCCCAGGACATCGCCGGCACCGGCCGGTCTCTGTCGTGTCACCGCTCGGCCGGGATCGCTGCCCTTGCCGTCCGGCCGGGCAGGTCGACGTCCAGTCCCACCCGTCGCTCCACTTGTGCGTGGACGAGCGCGGCGAGACCAAGTACGAAGACGAGGGACACCGTCATCGAAGGCAGTAGTTCCAGCCCCGGTACTGCCTTGAGCAGTCCCTTGGCCAAGGGGATGCCGATGCTCTGGTGGTCGGGACCGAGCAGGTACGGCATCCGCTTCACGACGATCACACGACGCAAAACAGGGGATCACCACCCCGCTCAAGCGGCAGGCACGGGTGACGCCCGCAGGGTTGGGCCCCTACTCGAGCACCTTGCCGTCGGCGGACACGTCCTGCATCAACTCTGCGATGTCGGTGGGGACGGGCGGGACGGCTTCCCGGCGCACCCCGGTCACCGGCGACCACACCAGGTTGACCGTCAGGTCCGGGTCGGGATCGGGGTAATCGGACCGGTTGTGGCAGCCCCGCGTCTCCCGCCGCTCCAAAGCGCACTCCAGTGTCGCGCGAGCGGCGAGCACGGTGGACCGGAGGTTGAAGGCGAACGCGAGGTCCTGGAAGCCGCTGATGTCGACGTGCACACCCACGTCCGCCATCCGCGCTTCGATCTCGTCGAGACCGGCGAGCCCGGCGGCGAGCCCGGCCTCGTCCCGTACGACACCGGCGTGCTTCGTCATCAGGTGCCGCACCGAGCGTTGCAGCCCGCGGACGTTCTGGTCGCCGTCAGCGGCCAGAAGCCGGTTCACCTCCGCCTCCGCGGCACGGATCGCCCCCAGCGACCGTTGCTGGCCGGTGAGCCCGGCCGAGTACGCTGCCGCGGCCCGGCCGGCGATCCGGCCGTAGACGAGCAGTTCGATCAGCGGGTTTCCCTCCAACCGGTTCGCGCCGTGCAGTCCACTGGCGGCCTCCCCGATCACGAAGAGCCCGTTGACATCGGTGCCGTGGTCCTCAGGCCGGACCCAGACGCCGCCCATCGAGTAGTGGGCGGTCGGTGCGACCTCGATCGGATCGCGGGTGACGTCCATCTGCAGGTCCAGCAGGGTCCGGTGCACCCGCGGCAGCCGGGTCAGGACCGTCTCGCGCGGCAGGTGGGACAGGTCGAGCCACACACCGCCGGCCTGGGTTCCGCGACCCTCCTTGATCTCGGTGTAGGACGCCAGCGCGACCCGGTCCCTGCTGGAGAGCTCCATCCGCTCGGGGTCGTAGCGCGTCATGAACCGCTCACCGAGGTTGTTGAGCAGGACGCCGCCCTCGCCGCGCGCAGCATCGCTGACGAGGGTGCCGGCCGCGTTCTCCGGATTGATCAGCCCTGAGGGGTGGAACTGCACCAGTTCGGCGTCACGCAGCCGGGCACCGGCCTCGACGGCCAGGCGGAGGGAGTCACCGGTGTTCTCGTCGCGACGCGACGACGCACGCCGCCAGATGCGTGTGTGCCCTCCGGTTGCCAGAATCACGGCGTCGGCGTGCACGACATAGCGCGAGCCGTCGACGAGGTCGAATCCGTAGGCACCGAACACCGTCTCGTCGTCGACCAGCAGTCGGGTGACGTACAGGTTCGACAGGATGGGGATGGCGAGCCGGTTCGCGTGTTCGCGGAGCACCCGCTGCACCTCCGAGCCGGGGGAGTGGCCGGCGAGCGAGGTGCGTCGGTACGCGGGGGCGCCGACGTGGCGCTGAGCGATCCGGCCGTCGCCATGGCGGTCGAAACGCATGCCGTAGCGCTCCAAGTCGTGGATCCCCCGCGCGGCGTGGCGGGTCACGAGCAGCACGGTGCGTGGGTCGGCCAGCAAGTGGCTCTCCCGCAACGTGTCAGCCGCATGCTGCTCCCACGTGCCGGCGGGGCCGGAGGGGGCCAGCGCCGCGTTGATGCCACCGGATGCCAGGACGGTGTGGGCGTCGTCGGCCGCGCGCTTGCCCACCGCGATGACCGCGACACCGGCCTCGGCGACCTCGATGGCCGCTCGAAGGCCTGACCCACCGGTTCCCACCACGAGAACGGACGTCGCGAGCTGGTGTCCGGGCGATGACATGGAACCTCCTGGGACAGCGGACGGGCGATAGGCAGTGCCTGACCCGATAGGGGAGCCGTCCGTGACAGCCCCGGGAATCTTTTCGCTGTGGAGTAAGTCACACGCTTTGCCATCCCTTGCCCGGCATGACGGCGCCGTGATGCGATGCGGCGGCCCCGGGCGCGCCCCCTGCAGGTACTGCTACTGGTCGCGAGCGTTCAATCCAGTCTCCCACGCTTCACAATAGTGTGACACGGAAAGTGTGAGAATGGCGGTCGCCGCAGGTATGGTTTCGACGGTCGTCCCGACAACCGTCGTGGGAGCCGTCCCAGGAACCTCTAGGAGTCGCATCGCATGACCGCCAGCCCGCTTCCCGTCCTGGTTGGCAGGCATCGCGAGTGTGTGGCAATCGACGACCTGCTGGCCGGCCTGCGCAAAGGTGAGTCCCGAGTATGGGTGATCCGTGGCGAAGCAGGCATCGGAAAGTCGGTGCTCCTGGAGTACGCGGCCACCCAGGCGTCGCGGGTGACGGTGACCCGCGCGCGAGGCATCGAAGCCGACATGGAGCTGCCCTACGCGAGCCTGCACCAACTGTGTGCGCCGTTCCTGACCGAGGTCGAAGCGTTGCCGGGACCCCAGCGCGATGCCCTCCGCGTGGCATTCGGGATGGCGGCCGGAGACCCGCCCGACCGCTTCCTGGTCGGCCTCGCCGTGCTGACCCTCCTCACCCGCGCCTCGGAGACCCGACCGGTGCTCGTCGTGGTCGACGACGCCCACTGGCTGGACCAGGTCTCCCTGCAGACACTGGAGTTCGTGGCCCGGCGGCTCCTCGCCGAGGCAGTCGCGATGACGTTCGCGGTACGGGACCCCGAGGGGCGGGCCGCACTGGTCGGCCTGCCGGAGATGCGGATCGGCGGTCTCGACGCCGCCGCGGCGGGAGAGCTCCTCGAGGCCGCCGTCGGTGGGCGGCTGGAGAAGCGGGTCCGGGACCGGTTCGTGGCCGAGATGCACGGCAACCCACTCGCGCTGCTCGAGTTCTCCCGCGGCCGTAGCGCCGCCGATCTGGCATACGGGCTGGACTCGAGTTCCCCGGGTGTCCCAGGTGCGGTGTCGAGCCGGATCGAACGGGACTTCGCCAGCCGGCTCGGTTCGCTGCCGGCGCCGACCCGGACGCTGCTGCTGATCGCCGCGGCGGAACCGGTCGGTGACGCGCGCCTGCTGGTTCGCGCAGCCGCCTCCTTGAAGATCACTCCCGATGCGGCACCGGCCAAGGCGGCCGGCCTGATCGCGTTCGGCGAGTCCGTCCGGTTCCGGCACCCGCTGGTCCGTTCGGCGGTCTACCACCAGGCCGACCCCGAAGAACGCCGCGCGGTGCACCGGGCGCTGGCTGAGGCCACGGACCCGGTCCTGGATCCCGACCGGCGCGCCTGGCATGCCGCGCAGGCTGTCGACGGGCCGGACGAGGAGGTCGCCGCAGGTCTTGAGCAGGCAGCGGGCCGAGCGCGGCAGCGGGGCGGCATGGCGGCCGAGGCGGTGCTGCTGGAGCGCGCGGCCGAGGTGACGCCGGACCCTTGGTCCCGGGGACGCCGTGCTCTCGCGGCCGCCGAGGCGCACTTCTCGGCCGCTTCCCCTGACCGCGCCACCGAGCAGGCGACGCTGGCCGAATTGAGTCCGCTCAGCCCCTTGGACCGCGCCCGCTTGGCGCGCCTGCGTGCCAGGATCCTCTTCGCCCGCAGCCGCAGCGACGAAGCGGCACCGCTGCTCCTCGACGCCGCCGCACAGTTCACCGCTGCCGGATCGCCTCTGGCGGGGGAGACCTACCTCGAGGCGATCAGCGCGACCATCTTCGCAGGAAGGGTCCACGGTCCGGCCGGTGCCCAGGCCGCGGCGATCGCGGCCCGCGGGTCCGGGGCGCCCCCCTCGGGGTCCAGCGCCGCCGACCTGCTCCTGGACGGTGTGGCCACGCTCCTCGCGGACGACCACCAGGCCGGTGGCCGGGCGCTGCGCCGCGCGCTGGAGCCTCTCGCGCAGGAGGACGTCAGCACCCGCGAGGCGACGATGCGTTGGCTCCTCCTGGCCCCGGTCGCGCTGGAGGCGTTCATCCACTACGCCTGGGACCTGGGTGCGTGGGACACGCTCTCCACTCGTGCGGTGCGCCTGGCACGCGACATCGGCGCGCTCGGCGCGCTGCCCCCGGCACTGATCTACGCCGGCGGGGTGCACATCCACACCGGCGAATTCGCCGAGGCGGAACGGATGATCGACGAAGCCGACGCGATCGCCGCCGCGACCGGCCACGCCCCGCACAAATACGCGACGCTCGTCCTGGCCGCGTGGCGAGGCGACGAGGGCGTTGCGGCCTCCTTCATCGATGAGGCCAAGGAGAGGGCCACGCAACGTGGCGAGGTGTCCCTCCTGGGCGTCGCGGGCTACATCCAAGGCGTGCTCTTCAACGGCCTGGCACGCTACGACCAGGCCCTGGTGGCGGCTCGTTCGGGCATCGAGCACGACGGGTTCAACTTCACCGGCCTGTCGCTGGTCGAACACGTCGAGGCCGCGACCCGGTGCGGCGAGCTCGACCAGGCCCGGGCCTCGCTCGCCCGGCTGGTCGAGCTCACCCGCGCCGCCGATTCCGGCTGGGCCCGTGGCGTCACCGCGCGCAGCCGAGCTCTCCTCACCGACGGCGACGAGGCCGATGGGCTGTACCGGAGCGCGATAGAGGAGCTCGGCCGCGACCGCGTGGTCGTGGCCGTGGAGGTGGCACGCACCCACCTGCTGTACGGCGAGTGGCTGCGCCGGAGCCGCCGCCGTTCACTGGCCCGGGAGCACCTTCGCACGGCCCACGAGATGTTCGGCGGAATGGGGGCGAAGGCGTTCGCCGAGCGGGCCCGCCGCGAGCTGCTCGCCACCGGCGAGCACGTCCGGGTGCGGGAATCCCAGCCGGAGAGCGCCCTGACCCCACAGGAGTCGCAGATCGCGACCCTCGCCGCCGCCGGAATGACGAACCCGAAGATCGGTGCGGAGCTGTTCATCAGCCCGCACACCGTGGAGTGGCACCTGCGGAAGGTGTACACGAAGCTCGGGATCAACTCACGCCGCGCGCTGCCGGGTGCCCTCACGAAGGCCCCCGCCACGGACACCAAGGGCGCGGGCACGGTGCGATCCGGCTGAGATCCGGTGCGGGACCCACGGGGTCCCTACGGACTCGACCACGGACTTCCAGGGCGCGGTGAGCGGTGCCGCGAACCGAGGGTGGAGGCATCGCCCTCGATGGGCGCTGTCCACGAAGAGGAGCCCTCAATGTCCGCGCCCGGCCTGGAGACGACCACGCCGACCGAACCCCCGGTCGCCCGGTCGGCCCTGGACGACCTGGACGACCTGGACGTCGCACTCGACATCTTCCTGGCCCAGCGGACGCGACTGTTCCGCATCGCCTACCACGTTCTCGGCGACGTCTCCGGAGCCGAGGACGTGGTCCAGGAGATATGGGTGCGCTGGCAGCGCACCCACCGCACGAAGATCGAGAATCCGGCCGCGTTCCTGACCGCCGCCACGACCCGACTGGCGATCAACGTCATCCAGTCCGCGCGACACCGACACGAAACCCCGACCGAGTGGCAGTTGGTCGACCGCGTCGACCGGGCCGCCCAGGATCCCCTGCTGCGTGCCGAGCAAGCCGCGGCGATCAAAGAGGCCTTGGCCCTGCTCATGGCGAAGCTGACGCCGGACGCACTGGCCGCCTACGTGCTGCGCAAGGGCTTCGACTACACCTATGCCGAGCTTGCGGGGGTGCTTCGGACCAACGCCCCGAACGCACGGCAACTGGTCCACCGCGCGCAGGCCCGCCTGCAGAGTGATCGCAAGCGGCCGGTCCCCACCGACTCGCACCGTCGCCTCGTCGCCGCCTTCCAGACCGCGGCTGTCACCGGTGACCTCGAAGACCTCACACAACTGCTCGCCCCCGACGGTCATCCGCACCGCTTGCCGTCGCCGGCCCCTCAGCGGTCTCCTCTGGGCCACCGGCCGGCCTGACGCGCTGCGTGGGGCGGCCGACCTGGTCGGCCGGACGTTTTGCGCCGAGTGTTGACCGGTCAAGACATCCGATGTTCACTTCCTTTGACGCGGCCATGCCGATGTCGTGGTGTACCCGCACGCCGTACCTCCGTTTGTTGTGGGCGCTTCGAGGGCGAACAGCCCTCGTGCGCCTTGCTTTGGTCATTCGGTTACATGTCCCGATCGGCGCACCGCTTCTCCATGCCCTCGTACGGCACGGGGAAGCGAGTGCGTCGAAGAAGCAGTCCGGCCAAGTCATCCGATCAATCAAGCTCGATGTCGACCGGTCACGCTCCAGCCCCGCGCTGTCCGGCACCGGCCGTCACCCCCACGACCAGCAGGGAGGGCATTCGATGAGACTGCGCAGACTCGTGCGAGCCGCGCTCGCAGCCGTCTGCATCATGACCGCGACCGCCGTCGGCCTCTCGGCCCCGGCCGCGGCGGCACCGACCGACGCCGCGTTCGACTCCGCCACCGGAGCCCTGAACGTGGATCGCGCCGCCTACCTGTCCAAGCACGACCTCGTCTACAACCGGCCCACCACCAACCCGCTGCACGGACTCACCGTCGGCAACGGCCGTACGGGTGCGATGGCCTGGCAGAACAACGGGCTGACCATGCAGGTGTCCGGTGTGGACACCTCGCAGCAGACGGCGTTCGGCGCCGGCCTGCTCAACCTGTCCACGACCCCGGCGCTCGAGAGCGGCTACAGCACCTACCGGCAACGCCTGTCGCTCTACGACGGCACCCTGACCACCACGTACGACGCCAATCGCACGGTGACGGTGATGGGCGTGCCGAACTCCGAGGTCATGGGCGTGCACGTCGAGGACTCGCGTTCCGGGGTCTCCGCGATCAACCTCGACCTGGGCCTGTGGGACGTCTCACAACTGGGCAACAGCGGGGACGTGCCCGACCTCAACACCTGGAAGACGGTCTCGACGTACGCCGACTCCACGGGCGCCGGAATCAGCCGCGGCCAGTCCGACCCGCAGAACTTCGGCTACACCCTCGCGGCCACGGTGGAGGGAGCGGCCTACAGCACACGCGTCGTCGACGGACGGACCGTCCGCCTGTCGATCACCCCCTCGCGCAGCTACACCATCTGGTTCACCGCCAGCACCCGGCTCAACGCGCCCTCCCACGACTCGGTGGCCGAGGCGAAGCGCGCGCTGGCATCGGCCAAGAGCCGCGGTTACAGCGCGACGCTCGGCGACTTCAAGGCCTGGTGGTACGACTTCTGGGGCAAGTCGTTCGTGCAGTACTCGGGGCTGTCCGGGGACGCGGACTACCTGGAGAACGTCTACTACCTGAGCACGTACATGATCGCCGCCGGTGGATACGGCACCAATCCGTTCCACTTCATCAACGGCGTGTTCCGCGCCACCGGTGACCAGACCAAGTGGAGCAACGCCTACTGGTTCTGGAACCAGCGCGACGTCTACAACTCCTTCCTCGCCTCCAACCACGTCGACCTGCTGGCCGGCTTCAACCGCCTCTACAGCCGCAACTCGGCGGCGCTGAAGGCGTACACCCGGACCCGCTACAACGTCGACGGGCTGTGGGTGCCGGAGACCATGGGCTGGGACGGCAACGCCCGGGGCACCGTCAACAGCGACTTCACGAAGAACATCTGGTCGACGGGCACCGAGGCCGCGTACAACATGTACCTCCAGTACGCGTACACCAACGACACCGCCTACCTGCGGGACACCGCGTACCCCTTCATGCGGGACGTGGTGAAGTTCTACGCCGCGAAGCTCTCCTACGACTCCACGTCCGGCAAGTACCACGTGGCGAGTTCGCACGCGCACGAGACGTACTGGAACGTACCGAACGCGATCACCGACCTCGCGGCGGTGCGCACCCTGTTCCCCCTCGCGATCCGCGCGTCCCAGTCCCTGGGCCTGGACGCCGACCTGCGCCCGCAGTGGCAGCGGATCGTGGACAACCTGATCGCCTACCCGTCCACCACGGACGTCTACCTGCCGCACACCCCGCCGCTCGCGCAGACCCGCAACGGGGAGAACGTCGCGGCCGAGATCATCTGGCCCTACGACCGGACCGGCATCGGCTTCCCGGACCAGCAGAAGGCCGTGAGCACCTTCAACGCACGTCCCTTCCCGTACGGCAACGTCTGGGCCAACGACGCCGTGCAGGCGGCCCGGCTGGGACTGGGGGACCAGGCGTACCAGGGCATGAAGACGATGCTCCGCAAGTACCAGACCTACCCCAACGGCATGACCGACAACACCAACGGCGTCTTCGAGTACCTCGGGGTGCACCTCGCCGCCCTCAACGAGTCGCTGCTCCAGTCCTACAACGACAAGATCCGGGTCTTCCCCGCGGTGCCGAGCGACTCCTCGTTCGCGGGGCGTTTCACCCTGCTGGCCAAGGGCGGTTTCACGGTCAGTTCGGAGCGCGAGGCCGGCGAGGTGAAGTACATCGGCATCAAGAGCCTGTACGGCAACACCACGCGCATCGTGAACCCGTGGGGGAGCCAGCAGGTCAGGGTACGTGACGTCTCCGGCGGCACGACCGCGCTCACCACGAGCGCGGCCGAGTTCGACCTCCCCACGGTCGCCGGAAGGGTGTACGTGGTGGAGCGCACCGCCAAGCCGCTGTCCTCCTACACCCCCGTACGGCTCACCGGATCCGCGAACCAGGGGGAGAAGGCCCTGAGCGGCACCACCTCCACGCTGGGCATGTCCCAGACCCCCAACCCCATGGTGAACAACACCCAGTTGACCTACGACAGCAACTGGTACGCGACCAGCGGGCGGGGCTACGGCGACTACAACGACGACACCCACCACAGCACGACGGTGAACGCCGTGGCCCAGTACACCTTCACCGGTACGGGAGTCGCCTACCTCTCCGAACGCAACGGCGACATGGGACCGGTCGACGTCTACCTCGACGGCGCCTTCCAGGCGACCGTGGACCTGCGGGTCTCCGGCGCGCGGCAGGTGCAGCAGACCGTCTGGCAACGCAGCGGCCTGACCCGGGGAACGCACACCATCCGCATCGTCAACCGCAGCACCTCGGTGGGGATGGTGGACGCCCTGCGCATCACGCCGTAGAGCGTCCGTGGACCGGGGGCGGGACGCGCCCCGGTCGGGTTCCATGGGCTGGGCCGATGTCGGGCCGGGCCCATGGAACCGCACGGAGCGTCCTGGCATCGCCGACGTCCCTTGGTGCGTCCGCGGGGCGCCGCCGGTACGGTGGCCCCATGTCGGCCTTCCGGACGCCTCAAGTGATTCTGTTCAGTGATGATCTCCCGCGGGCCGTTGCCTTCTACGTCCGGCTGGGATTCACCGAGACGTTCCGTGTGCCCATGGAGGGCGAGCCGATTCACGTCGATCTCAGCCTGGACGGATACAAGATCGGCATCGCCTCCGCCGCCTCCACCCGCGATGACCACGGCCTTGACCCGCTTGTCCACGGCCAGCGCGCGGCCGTCGTCCTCTGGACGGACGATACGACCGCGGCCTACGACGCTCTTGTCGCGGACGGAGCACCCGCCCTGGCGCCCCCGCATGCCTGGCTGGATCGGCTGCTGATCGCCTGGACGGCTGACCCCGACGGCAACCCCGTACAGATTGCGCAGTCCGTGGCGCGACCGGCCGCAGGTCAGAACCCGGACGGGCCGTCTTAATGCAGCGCATCGTGTACCCACCCGGCCACCCCAAGGCCACTGCATTCGGGCCTGCTCTTCGCCTGGGGCGTGGCGTCCGCCGACTCAGGCGGCGACGCCGCGCTTGTCCATGGAGTCCTCGACGATGCGCAGCCCTTCCAAGCCCGGCAGCTTCGCGATGTGCGAGTCGACGTCGCGGACGAGCCTGCGGCCCTCGGCGCCTGCGAAGAGGTGGGTCATGACGTGCGTGACCTCGCTCTCGGGCATGACGCCGGAGCCGACCGGGCCCCAGGCCTTCTCGAGCGCGAACCGGGCGACCACACGGGCCTTCTTGCTCGCCGCGAGCCGGTCACGGGCCTGCGACGCGTAGAACGCGACGTGCTTCGTCTCCTGCTGCGCGATCCGCTTCAGCAGCGGCACCAGAACCGGGTGGCTCTCCAGCGCCGCGAGCCGGTGGTACGCAGCGTGCGCCGACCACTCGTTCGCCGCACCCCACGCCATGTGCACCGCGACGAAGTCATGTCCGATGAGGCGGCTCATCGCCGTCTGCTTCACCGTCCCCAAGCGGTCCTTCCAGCCGAGCTTCAGACGGGTCGCCTTGAGCTCGTCGAAGTCGAGGCGGACGCCGTGGCGCTCGAGCACGGCCGCGAGCGCTTCGCCGTGCCAGAACTCCTCGCGGTTCCACATCGTCATGAACGTGCCCACCGCGGGCTCGTTGTGGGACGGGGTCGTCAGCAGATCACGCATGTAGCAGACCGTGTGGTACTCGATGTCGCACATGTAGCGCAGCGTGCGCAGCGTCCCCTCGGGCAACGGGTTGCGCTCGAACTCGTCGAAGTCGAGGTCGGACCACTGCACCCCGGTGGAGTTCTTGGCGTACTTGTCTATGTCGAAAGCCATCAGGCACTCTCCTCTTCGGTCCGCGCCGTATCCGTCACCCGTGCAGCGATGACCTCGCTGCGCGCACCCGAACCGCCCCTCTTCCAGCGGTGGATGTCCCAGTTCCTCTTGTGCGACTCGCGCGCCAGTTCGGCGTCGGGGTTGATCGCCGAAGGCTTGCCCAGCAAGGACAGCCACGCCAGGTCGCAGTGGCTGTCGCCGTAGCCGTAGGACGCCGCGAGGTCGTAGCCGCCCTCCTCGGCGTACCGCAGGAGCCACGCGGCCCTCGCCTCGTCGACGAGCGGCGGCTTCGCGAGGTAGCCGGTGAGCACACCGTCCTTCGCGTGCATGGAGCTGCCGACGACCTCGTCGAACAGGCCGGCGAGCGGAGCGGCGAGCAGGCCGATGGAGCCGGTGACCAGGACGGTGCGGTGACCCGCCGCACGGTGCTCGCGGATGCGCGCCAGGGCGTCCGCACTCGTGTGCCGCAGCATCGTGTCGGCGTACCCGCGCCGCACGACCTCCTCGAGACGGGCGACGGGCAGGCCGCGGTAGCGGCGCAGGAACGCCCGGATGAACTCGCCGCGGTCGCGCTTCTCGGCGCGGAGGTAGCCGGGCAGCGAGGCGAGCAGGTCCGCGGCCTCCTTCGGCCAGGCCGCCTTGCGGAAGCCCGAGGTACGCACCCAGAGGTACTGCTCGACGATGTTGGAGTCGACGACGGTCCGTTCGAGGTCGAAGACGGCGAGCACGTCGGTACGCTCCGGCAGCGCGGGTTTCGGGCGGGCGTTCGCCGGCCGGGCGCCCGCGGCCTTCCGGCGGCGGTGGGCCGCTGTCAGCTCGCTCAGGGAGGGGAGGTGCACCTTCTGCAGGTACTCCTCCCAGTCGATCCGCTCCACATCGAAGCCACGGTCCTCGCGCACCTCGGCCGGAAGGGCGTTGTTCAGCGCGCGGGCGTTGCGGTCGTCGAAGATGATCTCGGTCTGTACATAGGCGCGGTAGAGGTCGGTGAAGTTGCCGAGGGTGGCGATGCCGGCGCGCAGCTTGGCGTTCTCGGCCGCCAGGGCGCGCTTGCGCTCGTCGTTCGGCATCAGCCGCAGAGCGGCGTCCCAGAGGTCGGCCTTCTTCTTCGCCAGCAGAAGACGTCGGTTGAACCTCCGCTCGCCCGCGAACTTCCAGGTCGGCACCTTGACGAAACCGTCGTCCTTGGGCAGCGGGTGCTGCATGTAGTAGTCGCGTACGTTCTCGTACATGCGGTGGAAGGGCAGCGGATTCGATGCGCCCGAGGCGATGTGGAAGTACGTCGGCTGGTCGACGGGGGTCGGGTTGGCCGCCGCGGCGAGGATGGCGTTGACGACGAAGTCGACGGGGATGACGTCGAGGATCGAGTCGGGCAGCCCCGGGAAGTCCGGCAGCTGGCCGCGGCCGTAGGCGAAGATCAGCGGATCGGCGACCTTGAAGCCGTCGATCCAGCCGGGGAACGGATGCTCCAGGGCGCTCTCGATGATCGCGGGCCGGACCACCGAAAGCCGGTGTCCGGCCTCGCCCCACAGGTCTTCCGCGGCACGTTCCGCGAGTGCCTTCGTCAGTGTGTAGACGTCGGTCCACCCCAGGCTCTGGGCGCGCCGCCGGCCGGCGTCGACGAGGTGGGAACGCACCCACTCACGCCGCGCGTCCTCGCTCGCGCGGGCCGCCGCGATCGGGCCCTCCTTGCCGTGGTCGCCGCGGGCGCGGGACATGAACCGTTCGAGCCGCGCCGGTTCCCGCGAGGTGAGCTCGGTGCGCTCGTGGGCCTGTGTCGCGGAGCGCCACTCGGCGCGCCAGTCGACGTCGTGCTCGAGCCTGGCCTCGGGCACCACACCGCGGCGGAGTCCCCCGACGTAGCAGGTCGACACGTGGACGACGTGCGGGTCCGATCCGGAGGCGAGCAGGGCCTGGTAGAGGCTCACGGCACCGTGGACGTTCGTGTCGAACGCCTCGTGGATGGGCGGGTCGAACGAGACGGTCGACGCCGAGTGGATCACGACGTCGAGGTCGGAAGGCAGCTCGGGAATGCTGGTCATGCTGCCGTCGAGCACGGTGATCCGCTCACGGACGACGCGCTCGGCCTCTTCGGCCCCCACGGCGTCCCGCCAGCGTCCGAACACGGGTTTGCGCAGCAGTCGCCGGAGCCGGTCCTGCCCGGTCCGTGTGCCCTTCCCGCGCACGAGGAGCGAGATGTGGGTGGCGGGGTGATCGGTGAGCAGCCGCTCGAGGACGGCTTGCCCGACGAAGCCGGTCGCGCCGGTGAGCAGGACGTGCGCGTTGCCGAGTTCGGTCTTCGCGGTGTGCGGCGTCACGGAAGGAGCCTCGATTCCACGGTGGATGCGACACCGGGACCGATGCCGGGGAGCGCGGCGACCATCGCGCGGATCCGGCCCGCCTCGGCCCTTCCGCTCTGGTCGCCGAAGACATGGCGTTCGAAGAAGGTGCGCTCGTGCCGGGAGCGATCGACCGAGCCGAGGGGCCAGGCGGAGTGCCGGAGGGCGCGACGGGTGATGCGCTGGGCGCGGACCGAGCGCCGGAGCCGCAGCTCCGCCTCCTCGGCGAGGAAGTGGATGTGACGCTGCTTGATCTCCGTGATGGGGTCGGTGATCGACGCCATGGCGGGGGACACGTCGGCCAGACGCCGGTAGGCCGCCTGTGTGATCCATTCGTCCACGAGGCTCGTCGTCACGTGTTCGGCGACGATCTGCGTACCGGTGATGTTGGCGATGAGGGAGCGACGGATCGGGCCACGGCGCTCGCGCCGTTCCGCCAGTAGCCGCCGGGCCGGCCCGGCGGTCGAAGGCAGGCCGCGGGCGGCCGGGGAGGCATCCAGGACGGCGTCGAGGGCGTCGGCGATCCAGAATCGCTCGAACATCCACGTGGTGAGGAACGCGGTGACCCGGGCGTCCTTGTGCGTCGCCGTCACGAGGAGGTCGCGTACGCGGTGCAGCGTCGCGCGTTCCATGTCGCGCAGCGCGCGAACGAGCCGGACGGATTCGGCGTCGAGCGGCTCTTCGGCGAGCGACCCGAGGTCGAGCCTTCCGCGGTGGCTGCCGTGTGCCGTGCGGGCGAATTCACGCACGTCGAAGCCCGCTGTCCCGGGTGGCGCGGTCGTCGCCTCGTCGTTTGAGTTCATGCGCGGGCTTTCTGGGGCCGGAGGAGGGGCAACTCTGGAGCGGCCCCGGAACGCGCGAAAGGCTGTCGGGGGCTATGACGTCCGACCGGGAAACCCGCGCATGTGTGACAGCCGGCCGGGTTCCGCTACGTGGCGGACGGTGCGAGCCAGGGGATGATTGAGGGCAAACCCGCTCGATCGTGACGGATGGCGTTCTGCCGGTGTCGAGGCCTTTCACCCTGCGTCTCGTCCGCATGAGCACGTGCAGAAGTTCGTGTCACAGGGTTGATGCGTGCCCGGTCGTACGTGATGAGCCGGGAAACGAAGGGTGCGTCAGGCGCGAGGAGTCAGCCATCGGCTGCTGCCGCGCCCGATGGCATGGACCCGCTCGCCACCCCATGTGAACGCTACGAGCGGGGAGTCCGGATGCCGAGCAGATGGCATATGAAACTATGCTGAGCCGTACGGGAGTCGCACTTGTCACCGGTGCGACGTCGGGTATCGGAGCAGCGTTCGCGCGCGCCCTGGCGGACCGCGGCTGGGACCTCGTCCTGGTGGCGCGCGACAGGGAGCGGCTCGGCCGCATGGCGGTCGAGCTCGGTTCCCGGGGCCGTGCCGTCGAGGTACTGCCCGCCGACCTGTCCGATCGCGCCGACGTCGAAGGTGTCGTCGCGCGACTGGAGGACCCCGCCCGTCCGGTGGACATGCTCGTGAACAACGCCGGTTTCGGCGTGCACGCATCGATCACCTCGGCCGACACCGCTTCCCACGACCGGGCGATCGAGGTCATGGGACGCGCGGTGCTGGTGCTCGCCGGTGCCGCCGGGCGGGCCATGCGCGGACGCGGACAGGGTGCGATCGTCAACGTGTCGAGCACGGCCGGCTTCGTCACGATGGGGAGCTATTCGGCCGTCAAGGCCTTCGTGACCTCGCTCACCGAGGGACTGGCGAACGAACTGCACGGAACGGGCGTCACCGTGACCGCGCTGTGTCCCGGTTGGGTCCGCACGGAATTCCATACCCGGGCCGGAATCCGGTCGTCGAGCATTCCGAACTTCCTCTGGCTCGACGCCGATCGACTCGTGGAGACGAGCCTTCGCGACGTGCGGCGCGGTCGGGTGATCTCCATGCCGAGCCTCCGGTACCGGCTGCTCATCTGGTTCACGCGTCATCTTCCGCGCCACACGGTGCGGTGGATCTCGCGACGGATCTCGTCCAGCCGCAACGACTCTCGCACGCACTGAAAGAAATGGTGCGGGCGAGCCCGCACGGGAAGGAAGCGGATGCCCGCGACGATGCGCGACCGTTTCACCTCACGCTCTCACGCTGCGGCGCGATTCGTCGCGCAACGGGGGCTGCTGAAGCCCGTCGTGTGGAGTGTGACCAGCGTCACGGTACTCGGGCGCGAGTGCCTGGAAAAGGTCGAGGACGCGTATGTGGTCGTCGCCAACCACACGTCCCACCTCGACACGCCGCTCATCATGGGTGCGCTGCCCCGCCGCTTGGCGCGATACCTCGCGGTGGGAGCCGCCGCCGACTACTTCTTCGACGTGTGGCGGCGGCGCGGCCTCACGGCCCTCTTCTTCAACGCCTTCCCGGTCGACCGCACCGGAGCGAGCGCGCGCAGAGTGAGCGCCAGGGCCCTGCTGAACCGGGGAGTGCCGCTCCTGATCTTCCCCGAGGGCACCCGCTCGCGCGACGGATCGCTCGGGGCGTTCAAGCCCGGGGCGGCGGCGCTCGCCTCGTCGGCCGAGGTGCCGGTGCTCCCCGTCGCGGTCATCGGGGCGTACGCGGCGCATCCCCGCGGATCGAATTGGCCCAAACCGGGCCGCCTGCCGGTCGGGGTGGTCTTCGGTGAACCGCTCACTGCCCTTCCCGGAGAGTCGGTGGACGAGTTCAGCGAACGCATCCGCTCCGCGATCGTCAGCCTGGCCGAGAAGAACTCCGACCGGATCCTCGGCGCCCACGCCACCTCACGTCGTCCTATCTGAAGGAGACCGTCCGTGACCGAACCCACCTCCCGCACCGACGCAATGCGCACCGGTCAGGTGAAACACATGAAGTGGTGGGGCTGGGGCGTGGAAGGCGTCGGCTTCCACCACGAGGACAAGCCTGGTTTCGCCCCGTTCGTGCACAAGGCCGTGGGTCTCGACCTCCGCGCGGGCGAGCGCACCGGACAGCCCGACTTCTCACAGTTGAAGGTGCCGGCCTCGACGGTGCCGGAGGAGTTCGGCAGGGTCCTGAGCGGCATCGTCGGGCCCGGGAACGCCGTCGTCGACGACCTGTCCCGGGTCGTCCACACGTACGGCAAGAGCCTGCGTGACCTGGTCCGACTCCGAGCCGGCGAGATCGCGCGCACTCCCGACGTGGTCGTCTACCCGGCCGACGAGGCGGAGGTGCGGAGCGTCGTCGACGCGGTCGTCGAGGCGGACGCCGTGATCATCCCCTTCGGGGGCGGCAGCAACATCGCGGGCAGCCTCGAGCCGCACGCGGACGAGTCGCGGGTGGTCGTCTCGCTCGACCTCGGTCGCCTGGGCCGCGTGCTGGAGATCGACACCGACTCCGGCCTGGCACGCATCCAGGCCGGCGCGCTGGGTCCTGACCTCGAGGCGCAACTCAACCGGCGCGGCTGGACGATGGGGCACTTCCCCGACTCGTTCACCCACTCCTCGCTCGGCGGGTGGGTCGCCACGCGATCGTCGGGCATGCAGTCGGACAAGTACGGCGACATCGCGGACATCGTCAAGGGACTGCGTGTCGTGCGGGCCGGCGGGGTCCTCGTGATCCGTGCCGTTCCGAGCGCGTCGACCGGGCCGAGCGTGCGGGAGATGGTGGTGGGCTCGGAGGGGCGGCTCGGCGTCATCACCGAGGTCACGGTGCAGGTGCACCGGCTCCCCGAGAGGCGTGGCATCTACGCCTACTTCTTCAAGAACTTCGACCACGGCCTCGCCGCGATGCAGGAGATCGCCGGGAGCGACGCCTCGCCCTCGGTCACCCGTATCTCGGACGCGCACGAGACGGGCTTCTCGCTCGCGACGACCAAGGAGTCGAAGGGTGTCGCCAAGAAGGCGCAGGCCGGCCTCATGGCGTACCTCAAGCGGCGTGGCTGGGACCTCGACGAGATCTGCCTCTCGTTCATCGGCTTCGAAGGGGGCACGGCGCACGCGAAGCGTCAGAAGTCGATCGTCGACCGGATCGTGCGCAAGCACCACGGCATCGGCGTCGGCAAGGGACCCGGTGCGCTCTACGACCAGAAGAAGTTCGACACGCCCTACATCCGCGACTTCCTGCTCGACCACGGTGCCGCAGGCGATGTGAGCGAGACCGCCGGGCCGTGGTCGAAGCTCCGTGGCATCCACGCGGCGGTCTACGAGGCGGCCGACAGCGCCTACGAGAAGATCGGCCGTAAGGGCTGGACGATGTGCCACATGTCGCACTCGTACCACTCCGGCGCCTGCCTCTACTTCACCTTCGCCTTCGTGTTCGGTGACGACCCGCTCGGCGAGTACGACACGGTCAAGCGCGCGATCCAGCAGGCGTTCGTCGACGCGGGCGGCACGATCTCGCACCACCACGGGGTGGGCCTGGAGCACGCGCCGTGGCTGGAGGAGGACATCTCGGCCCAGGGCGTCGCGGTCATGTCGGGCCTCTTCGACGCCGTGGACCCGGGCGGCAACTTCAACCCGCGCAAGATCGTGGTCTGAGCCTGGCGCGGTCCCTGCTGCCCGATCCGGGGGGAGAGTGCCGACTGAGTACGGCAACGGTCGTCGCTGTGACGGGTGGCGGTGTCCGGGTGGTGGGTGACCGCTTCGCTCGTAGTGGCTGGTGCGGGGTGTCACGCCCCTACCAAGATCGGAAAGGAGGCTCTAGCCGACTTGCAGGGGACGTGCTCCGGCGCCGGCTGCGCCGGGCAGGTCCTGTTCCGCCCAGACGACCTTGCCGTGCGGTGCCGGGCGGGCGCCCCAGCGGCGGGAGAGCTGGGTGACGAGGAAGAGGCCGCGGCCGTTCTCGTCCGTGGTTCGTGCACTGCGTACGTGCGGAGCACAAACCTCGGCGTCGGAAACCTCGGTGGTGAGGCCCTGGTGTCGTTTCAGGCGCAGGCTGATCGGGCCGGAGCCGTAGCGGACGGCGTTGGTGACCAGTTCGCTGACGATCAGCTTCGTGGAGTCCGCGAGCTCGTCGAGGCCCCACGCGGCCAGCTGACTGCCCACCAACTGCCGTGCGCGGCGGGAGGCGCCTTCGTGGGCGGGCAGTGTCCAGGAAGCCGACCGGCTCGTGTCGAGTGAGTAGGTCCTGACCAGGAGCAGGGTGACGTCGTCGCACGACGCCTGACCCATGAAGGACTCCGTCGCGCGGTCACAGAGGTCTTCCAGAGCCCGGTCCGGCTCGGCGAGGGCGGTGCCCAGGTGCTTCATCCCCTCCTCGATGTCATGGTCCCGGGACTCGACAAGGCCGTCGGTGTACAGGGCCACCAGGCTTCCCTCGGGAAGTTCCAGCTCCACCGCCTCGAAGGGATCCCCGAGACCGACGCCGAGCGGGGATCCGGTGGGGAGGTCGGGGAAGCTGACCCGGCCGTGCGGGTCGATGATCGCGGGCGGGGGATGCCCGGCCCGGGCCATCGTGCACACGCGTGTGGCCGGGTCGTACACGGCGTACAGACACGTGGCCACCATCACGGCTGCCGTGCCGCCCACGGCGTCGGCGTCCTCCTCGCCCAGGCGCTGGAGCGTGTCGTCCAGACGGGCCAGCAGTTCGGCCGGCGGCAGTTCCATGTCGGCCAGCGTGCGGACGGCCGCGCGCAGCGTGCCCATGGTCGCCGCGGCGTTCAGGCCGTGCCCGACGACGTCACCGACGACGAGGGCCACCCGGGCACCGGACAGCGGGATCACGTCGAACCAGTCGCCACCGACCCCGTGGTCCAGGTCGGCCGGCAGATAGCGCGAAGCCGCCTCGACCGCGGTTCCGCCCCGCAGCCGGTGCGGGAGCAGGTTGCGCTGCAGCGTCAGGGCCGCGGTCTGCTCACGGGCGAACCGGCGCGCGTTGTCCAGCGCCTGCGCGGCGCGCGAGACGACCTCCTCGGCCAGCAGCAGGTCGGCTTCCTGGAACGGCGTGGGGTCCTGACTGCGGACGAACAGCACCGTACCCAGCAGAGCACGCCGCGCACGGATGGGGACGACCATCAGCGAGTGCATCCCGTTCGTGCGGATCCGCTCCCGGAGCGTCGGAACCTGGTCGATCCACACCCCCGGTGCGCTGTCCAGGATCGGCTCCAGATGGGACCTGCCCGTGCTCAGGACGCTACCGAGCGGCGAGGCCGGCGGTACGGCCACCGACCTGCCACGTGCCCATGGCGATTCCGGTGCCCCTTCATGGATCGAGGCCAGGCCCGTACGGCGCAGCGTGGGGCGGCGCTCGCCGACCGAACCCACACGGATCGGCCAGCCCTCACCGGACAGCGTCGACTGCTCCAGATCCACGGCGACGACGTCGGCCAGCAGCGGCACCGCGAGATCGGCCAGTTCCTGACTGGCCTCCATCACGTCCAGGCTTCCGCCCAGGCGTGCGCCGGCCTCACCGACGACGGCCAGACGTTCGTGGACCTGCCGGCTCTCGGCGACGTCGGCGCTGATGACGCACACCCCCAGCGGCTCGCCGTCGGCGCCCTGGAGGCAGTGGAACGACGCCGCGAACGGGTGCTCCCCGCCCCTGCGTATCGTCAGCCACGTCCGGTACTCGTGCAGCTTGGTGCTGCGGCTGTGCAGGATCTGCCGGGTCAATTCCTCGAGCGCTTCGGCCTTGGGACCGGGCAACACCTCCGTGAGCCTGCGTCCGAGCCGCTCGTCACAGGGAATCCCGTCGTGCTCCGCGATCACGTCGTTGACGAACGCGCAGTGTAGCTGCGGGTCACGCACCGCGACCCCGATGGGCGTGCGAGCCAGGAGCGATCCCCGCAGCAGACCACTCATGGCTTTCCCGGTCCACGTGCCGGTCTCGGTCACCGAGACGAGCCACTGCGCCGCTCCGGCCCGCCCGCGCACCATCGTGATCCGCAGGCACACCTCGATCACCCGTCCGTCTCGATGGCGTACGGCTGTGGTGCCCGACCAGCCGTTCCGGGCCTGGCAGTGCTTGACGAAGTCCGGCGTGGTCTGCCCCTCGCCGAAGAGCGGCAGCACCAGAGCGGCCGACCGGCCCACCACGTCCGAGGCTGCGTACCCGACCAGGCGTTCGGCGGCCTGTGTCCATGCGGCGACGGCCCCCTGCTCGTCCAGCATGGCGATGGCCGCGTCGGGTATGTCGAGCCTGCTCGGCTGGTTACCGAGTGCCAGGCGGTCAAAGCTCTTCGTGGTCATCGCACTGCCGTCCTTGTGTGTGGCGTGGGGGAGTGGTTGGAGATTTCCCGCGTGTAGTTGAAAGACCAACCAAGTCACCATTTTGTGACAAGCCGGACGCAAGGAGGGCGAAGGCTCAGTTCCGATACAGCTCTGACCTGCAGAAATGCTGGCAAGCGGTGATGGGCAGAGACGTGGAGCCCCCATGTGACCCATGGCTGAGCGCCGGGCTCGCCGGTCGGCATGGTGGTCCACACGGTGACGGCCCGGCCCTACCCGCCGGATGTTCAGGCGGCGCCACGGAGGGATCACCCCGGGCGACGCGTGTCAGCCCGTGGCGGGGCGCGGAGCACGCAGATGGGCGCGCTGGGCCAGCTCATCCTCTTCGACCACGGTGAGCATCGGCTGGCCCGGTGCGCAGAGCATGGTCACGACGAATTCGGTTCGCTGGTCATCCAGGGCGTTGCCGTCCTGGTAGTGGATCACGTCCCCGCCCGGCTCCCAGAACGTCTCACCGGCCTTGATCACGCGCTCCGGCTCGCCCTCGAGCTCAAAACGCACCGCGCCCTCGGTGACGTAGCCGAAGGCCGGCCCCGAGTGCCGGTGCGGAGGAGCGCCGGGGTCGCCGGGTTCCCGCCAGACGATGATGGTCATCGACGTGGCGCCTTCCGGGACGAAAGGCGGCTTGACTTCTTGCAGCGTCTTCAGCTGCGACTTCCACAGCTCCGAGCGGGGCTGCTCATCGGTCTTGTCCACTGATGTCTCGTCCGACATGGTGCTGCACCTCCGTGGATCACCATCCGCCGCCCGTGCCACTGCGCGGCAGCCGTACCCGATTCCAGGTTCACACCCATCCTTCGAGTGCACGACCGGGGTGGCCGCCTGGTCGGGGACGCCGGGCAGACCCTGATCGATGAAGGATTTGCTTCCGCCCCCGTGCGTCAGCACCCCTCGGGTGCGTGGTGGACCGAGAACTCCCCCGAAGGGGCTGCCACCCGGCCGCGGCGGGTGCGCGCCGCCAAGGCGTACGCCTCCCGCAAGCACCCCGCTTACCTGCGCAGACGTGGCATTCGCTGCACCATCCCGGACAAGGCCGACCAGGCCCGCAACCGAAGGAAACGCGGCTCCCACGGCGGCCGTCCGTCGAAGTTCGACCCGGAGGACTACAGGGAACTCATGGTCCGCCACGAGGCGACCGTCCTCGTAGGGGCTGTCAACGAGTGGCTGCGGCCAGCACATTCGAGACGCCCCTAGGGTCGCATCCCGAACAGGAAGCGGGTCGCCCGTGTGCGGCGGACCAGCAGCTCGTAGGCGGTGAGAGTGAGGGTGAGGGCGATCACCACGAGCACGGCGTACTCAACCAGGATCGGCGCGGACCAGCCGACCACGAAGTATGCGACGGCGACCACGATCGGCTGGTGCAGGACGTACAGCGGCAGCACGGCTGCGGCGAGATAGCCGTAGAGGCGCCGACGCGTCGTCGGGGTCGGGTTCGGCGCCGCACGCGGTTGCTCCGGCCGCCGACGGTCGAGGAGGCCCGGGATGGCCACCACCAGGCACCATCCGGCCGCACCGAACAGCGCCCGTGAGACGGTGGCCAGGGCGGTCATCTCCGTGAAGGGCTCGTCGGCCAGGGCAAAGCCGGGGCCGGCTGCCGCGAACAGCAGGGCGCCTAGCCAGGCTGCGGTCCCGGCGTCGCGCCGCATCACGGTGCGGAAGCGGTCGTCGGTGGCGAGCGCGAAGCCGGCGACGAAGAACAGCAGGTACGACCAGCGGTGCCAGCCCGCGTAGTCCTCCTCCAGCCGTGCGAAGGCACAGATCGCCGCGAAGGCGAGGGCCGGCAGGAACACGACGCCCCGCCGGCGCAGGGTCGCCTCCGCCACCCGGTCGCCGATGCGGCGGACGTGCTCGTGCGGCAACCACCGGTGGAACGGCACCAGCATGAGGGAGAACGCCAGGAGGAGCACGACGAACCAAAGATGGCCGGTCTCGAAGTGCTCGCCCTGGACGAGGAAGGGGAACTCCCCGGGCTCCAGGTGCACGTCGAAGAAGCGGGGCAGGAAGCCGAGGTACGACTCGTGGTAGTCGGCGTCGGCCGAGCGCAGCCGCAGCCACTGCGGCAGCGGGTTCAGCACGAGGGTCGCGAAGACCAGCGGAACGCCGAGCCGCAGCAGCCGCTCGCCGGCGAAGCCTCCCGCGCCGCGGCGCTGAAGCGAGTGCCAGGCACCCAGGCCGGAGATGAGGAACAGCAGCGGCATGGCCCAGACGACCCCGAACCCGGCGATGATCATGATGGCTTCGGTGGTCTCGGAGTTCTTGACGTAGAAGTCGTCGTCGGCAGCGAACACGAGCGCCGAGTGGAAGAAGACCAGCCCGATCACGACCAGCATCCGGATCGCGTCCAGCTCCGGCCGCCGCTCCGGTAGCGGTGCCTGCGCCGGTTCTGTGCGCGTCCCCATGTCCGTGCCCCCCGTCGCCTGTACGTCACCAGTGTTGGCAAGGCGGCCGCCGGGCGCCACCCCCGCAACGGACTCCGTTCACGCCGAAGATCAACTTTCGATGCCCGCCCTAGTGTGTCGGCTGCAGATCATGATCTTGCCGGTGAAGGCCGGCGCGGACCTGGGTGGCGCCTCGGGGCCGGCCACTACCACCTCGGGTTACGGCAACGAGCGCGTCAGCCAGACCACTTCGCCGTTGTCCTCCGTGGAAACGTGATCCCGCTCGAACCCGAGCTTCTCCAGGACACGGAGCGACGGTGTGTTCCACGTGCCGACGGTCGACCAGAGCCGTTTCCGCCCGGTCGCAATTGCGGCGTCGAGCACCGCACGGGCCGCCTCGGTGGCGTAACCATGCCCATGCGCGCGCTGGAACAACTCATACGCGATTTCGGGTTCGTCCAGGGTGGAGCGGCCGATGATCAACCCGCAATAGCCGATGAAGTCACCTTCATCCCGACGCTGGATGGGCAGCAGGGCGATCCCCGTGCTCTCCGTTGCGGCGAGCAGTTCCGCGATGGCCGTCCGGATGCGCTCGACCGTGGGCGTGCCGTTGCCGCGTTCGGAGAGGAGGGCGCTGAATTCAGCGGCGTCCGACTCGGCCCACGGCCGCAGTATCAGCCGCTCGGTCTCAAGGTGGAACGACATCGTCTCGTACGTAGACATGCCCCTACTCTGCCCCACGGCTCACCACGCGCCGCGTTCCGCCTTCTGTGACGGCGTGGACCCACGAGAAGGGGGACGGGAAGCGGCCTGCGGACAACCGTGCGAACCGGGCAGTCCGGTGCGCCGGGTGGAGCGGGCGGGGCCTTGCTCGGGCAGGCCGCCTGCCGTTGGGCGCCGGCCCTCGGTGATGCCGACCCCGGCGCCACGGACCGACCCGCACCTGCCCCTGCCGCGCACGGCCGCGGGCCGGTCCACGCACCGCCGGCCCCGCCCGCCGCACCGTCCTACCCCTTCTGAACGGCTACGATCGCCAACCCTCGGCAGCCGTCATCTAGAAGAACCAGCAGCCGTTGCCGCTGTTCAGCCTCCACAGCAGCAGGTCCCGGGTGATCGGCCCGTACACCCCGTCGATGTCGGCAGGCACATTCGTGAAGTAGTCCTGCGCCTCGGTCAGCGCCTTCTTGGTGTTGGGGCCGAAGGCGCCGTCCTCCTGCAGCGGCCAGTACGGCGCGGTTCTGTCGTATGCCAGGTAGAAGCACTTGTTGAGGGCGATCTGCAGCTCCTTGACCGCCGCGCCCGAGTTGCCCTGCTGAAGGGCACACGTGGTGGATCCCGTCCCCGAGTACACGAGCGCCTTCAAGTAGATCCCGTTGTATCCCGGCACCGCCTTGACCGCGTTGCACGTGGGTGGGGCCGCCGCCGCGGGGGTGGTGCTCACGGCCGCGCCGCCGAGGGCCAGCAGCGCTACGACAAGGCTGGTGATGCTCCGTCTCACGAGTCCTCCTTGTAGAAGCCGGCCCGACTTTCCTGCCGGACCGGCACGCTCACGTTCCGCCCCCAACGCAGGGGCCCGCGGCAGGTACATCCGCAGAGGGACTCTCCACCGCGTCACTTGCAGCGCGGTTGCACCGCGGTTGCATCGATCCCGGAGCAAGTACGGGCTGTGGCCGCCGATCGGCGGTCCGGGTGCGGGCATCCCACCCTGGTCCGCCTGCTATGGTGCGCCGATGTCAGCGATCAAGAAGTTCCAAGTCACCTTTGACTGCGCAGAACCTGAGCGCCTCGCTCGTTTCTGGTGCGAGGTGTTGGGGTACGTCGTACCGCCGCCCCCGGAGGGGTTCGCCACCTGGGAGGACTTCAACGGCACCCTGCCTCCTGCGGAGCGGGGTTCATGGTTCGCGTGCAGTGATCCCTCAGGCGTGGGCCCGCGCCTGTACTTCCAGCGCGTCCCCGAAGGCAAGAGCGTCAAGAACCGCGTGCATCTCGACGTCCGGGTCGGCACCGGGCTCGTGGGGGACGAGCGCCTCGCCACGCTCGAAGCCGAGTGCGCACGACTCGTCGCGCTCGGCGCCACCCATGTGCAAACGCTGTACGCCGATGAGGAAAACGAGTCGTGCATCCCCATGCTGGACATCGAGGGCAACGAATTCTGTATCGACTGAGCATCCTCACGCCCGCCGCCGGAACCTCACGGGGTGCGCCCGTCTCTGATCGCCGCACCGGCTGAGTACGATCACCCACGCCGGTCTGAGTACGCGAACGGTTACCCGCCGCCTGCGGCGCCGGAAGGGTGGACGCATGCGCCGACTACTGCTGCTGCTCACCCCACTGCTGCTGTTCACCGTCGGCTGCGGGGTGGTGCAGTCCTCCGAGGACGAGGCGACGGACGCCGCGCGGGAGGTGGCCAGGAACGCGGGTGAGCGGCTCTACGGCCAGCGTCCGCGCACGGCGGAGGAGGTCGGGCGCGCCGCTTCCGGCATCGACGGCGTGGAGGTACTGCGGGTGACGGGTACCTCGACACACGACGGGGACGGTGTCAATGTGGTCGTCCGCACGTCCGGTTCGGCGTACGACGGATGGCTCGACGCCGAGGAGGTCGTCGTGCGGCGCTGTTTTGCGGTGCGGGTGTCGCCCAGGTCGGAGTGGCGTGAGGAGCCGCGTGACGTGGAGTGCCCGGATGGGCCTCCGCTGACCTTCGCCCCACCACCCGAACCGCCCTGGTTGCCGTACGAGGAGCTCCGCGCGGAACTCCCCCGGGTGCCGGAGGGCGGCCGGGTGGACGAGGCCGAGGTGCGCCGTACGCTCGCCGCCCTGGACCTGGATCCGGCGATCCGTACCGAAGTGAAGGCGGACGGCGGCCTGGTCGGCGTTCTCCTGTCGGTGAAGGGCAACGGCTTCGACGCGCAGGACTGCCTTCTTGCCCGCGTGGGCCCCGGGGCCACCGAGGTGTGGGTGCCGCCCCGGATCCAGCGGATGCCCGGAGAGGGCGGCTGCACCGTCGGCAACGCCCTGGACCCGGAACCGCCACCGCACTGAACGCGGTGGCTGCCTCCGGTTCAGCGCCGCACCGTCTGCCACAGGGCGCGGTAGAAGTCGGGGTAGGTCCGTTCCACGTGCACGGCATACCGGACGGTTTCCGCGTGGCGGGTGGGTAGCTGGTTGATCGGGACGCTCGTCGCCGCGTGGTGCTCGATGTGCAGGTTGTTGCCGTTGGTGAACCAGGGGCTGAACCAACTCCCGGGGATGGAAAGGGTGTTCCGAAGGACATCAGCGGTGGGCGGTCGGCAGGTCGAGGACCGTGACCGCGAGGTCCGCACAGCGGCTCAGGAACAGGTCCGGTCGGCTGATCATGTCCTCGTCGCGCAGCACGATCGCGGCGCCGCTGACGAGCGCGGGGAAGATCTCCTCGATGCTGGCGTCGAAGCTCAGGGAGGCGAACTGCAGCACACGATCGCGGTCGTCGAGGCTGTACCGGACCACCGCGGCGCGGCAGAAAGCGTCGAGGGCGAGCGCACTGCCCACTTCTGGAGTCGCACTTCTCGACGCTGCTCGCCGGCGCCTCCATCGCACCCCACTGCGACCTGTGGAACTTCAGCATCAACCTGCACCTGGCCATCGAGGCGTGGAACCACGGAACGCGGACCCGGACGTGTCTCCTCGTGGACCTCTGGCACCCGGACACCACGCTGCCCGAACGGGCCGCGCTGGTCGCGCTCATGACGGAGATCCGCAAGATGATGGGCTGATCCCGAGCGCGTCCTCCCGCGTCGCGCCGGCCCTCTTCCCGGCCGGACGCGGCCGGCCGGGAAGAGGGACACGAAGGTGCGGAGGGGCCAATCCAGGCAGAACCGCGCGGCCTGCTGCGGAACCGGAACGCCCCTCCCGCGTTCGCGCAGTGCGGCATGGAGACGGTGAACACCATGCCCGCTACGGGTGGCCGGGGGCCAGTGATGCCACGTAGGGGGCCAGTTTGGCGGGGCTCACCACCCACATGATGCGCTCGATGCCCCGCTCCGACACATCGGCAGTCACGAGCGCCACCGCGTCACCACGGGTCGAGACGAGGGCAGCCGGCCGGCCGTTGGCCTCCACCCAGCGGATCTCCGTCTCGGGCCAGAAGCGCGGGGAGTAGGCGACAAGAGTCCTGGAGACGTCTGCCCGGCCGACGATCGGGATCCTGGACGCTCCGCGCGTGCCCGCGCTGTCGGCGTAACTGACGACGTCGGCGGCGAGAAGTTCCTCAAGTGCCGCCAGATCGCCGGTTCGCGCCGCCGCGACGAACGCCTTCAGCAGGCGCCGGTGCGCGGTGGAACTGACCGGCTCCCTGCGTTCCGCCGCCAGATGCTTCCGGGCACGGCTCACCAACTGGCGCGTATTGGCCTCGCTCGTCTCCAGGATGTCCGCGACCTGCTTGTACGGATAGTCGAAAGCCTCCCTCAGCACGTAGGCGGCCCGCTCCACTGGGTTCAGCTTCTCCAGCAGGAAGAGAACCGCCATGTCGAGTGCCTCGGCCCGTTCCGCTCCCAAGTGCGGATCCACGCCGGTGTACACCGGCTCCGGAAGCCAGGGCCCGACGTACGACTCGCGCCGCATCCTGGCCGACTTGGCGCAATTGATCGCGAGACGGCTGGTGATCGTCGCAAGGAACGCCGCCGGATCCTGGACGTCGCCACGGTCGACGGTCTGCCACCGCAGCCACGTCTCCTGGACGATGTCCTCGGCCTCCGCGGCACTGCCCAGCACGCGGTAGGTGATACCGAAGAGCCGGGGACGCGCCGCCATGAAGTTCCTCGTCGCCTGCTCAAGGGAGTCTGCGTCATCACCCGCACGCATGGGTGGCCTCCAATTTCGCATCACCACGGCTCGTGGCAGGCCCAGTGGGACGCGCGCTGAGGGGTGTGGTCCTGCTTGCCGCGGGATCCAGGTCGGACCGCCCCCTGAACTCAATGCTGGATGAACGTATCACACTGTCTGATCATCAAGGTGGACGGCGTGTTTGCGTGCGGAAGGGTAGGCGAAGCGCCAGGTAGACGACTATCTGGGCGTGCTGTTGGCGTTATCTCGGGGGAGGGCTGCTCTCTTGAGTGGCGCCTTGATGACACTGTTGTGATGCTTACTGCCTGCCGCGTCACATCGTGCCCGCGCGAGCCAGTCACGTTCATGTCTCCATGTACGCTGCATTCATGTCTGAAGGTGCGGCCATCACCGGTACCGCGCTGGTCACCGGGGCCTCGCGTGGCCTCGGCGCAGTGATCGCCCGACGTCTCGCGGCCGACGGGCACCCGGTCGCCGTTGTGTACCGGTCGGCGGCCGAAGCCGCTCGCCGGGTGGTGACGGAGGTACGCGCCGCGGGCGGCACCGCCGAGGCCTTCGCCGCAGACGTGACCGACGAGGCCGCCGTCACCAGCCTCGTGGCGGACGTGACGGCCCGCCTCGGCCCGGTTGCCACTCTCGTCGTCAACGCAACCGGCCCGCAGCCCGACGTGGATCCGGCAACGGTGACCTGGCAAGACCATCTCGCCCAGCTCGTGTTCTTCGTCAAGAGCCCCACACTGCTGATGCAGGCGGTACTGCCGACCATGCGCGAGCACGGTGGCGGCCGGATCATCCAGATCGGCTCGGACGTGCTGGAGCGCGCGGTGCCCGAGATGTCGGCCTACGTCGCCGCCAAGGCCGCCCAGCACAGCCTGACCAAGTCCTGGGCCCAAGCACTCGGCCCGTTCGGGATCACCGTGAACACCGTCGCCCCAGGCTGGATCCCGGTCGAACGGCACGCGGGAGCGGATCCCGACTCCCTGGCCGCATATGCCGCCGAAGTGCCACTGGGACGCATGGGCCGACCGGAAGACGTCGCCGCCGCCGTGGCCTTCCTCGCAACACCGGACGCCGGCTTCATCACGGGTGAACGCATCAAGGTCAACGGTGGTATCGCCCTCAGCTAGGACTGTTCGACGACCGGGTCGCGTTGCAGGGCACCCGGTTGCGCGCACGGGCCGCCGGACGGCTGACCAGATCATCGCCAAGGTCGTTCCCCTCTTTGCGGTGCGCCGTGCCCCGCGCCCATGGTTCGCATCAAGAGGGTCAACAGGGTCGGCCCCTGTGGTGCGGGCAGGCAGGTGCCGGCCCGGTTCACGGCCGGCATCCGCCCCCTGGCCATGCCCGACCCCGGCCCAGGCAGGCCACCGGCCCGAGATCGCACCAACGCCCGCATGGTACGGTGCGCCACCGATGGGCCGAGCAGACCCGTTCTTTCGTCAGCGAATCCCCCCATCAGCCGCGAGCAGGTGATCCGACTTCGCCCAGTGATCGACCCGGATCCGGACGACCCCTGGATGATCTTTTGCTACCCCGTACCCGTCGACAGGTGGCAGGCGGTGGACAGGATCCTGCGCTGCGGCGCGCCGGACCCCAAGCTCGAATATCTGACCAGCGCTCGCGCTGCCACGTAGGAGTCGCGGTCGTCGACGTGGAAGCCCGCTCTCGTGAACGAAGCCCGACCGGCTGCCGAGTTTCAGCGTTGGCAGCGGGGCTGACAGGCAGCGCCGCCGAACACGCTTGGACGCAGATGGACGGCCACGTTCGGGCCGCCGACCAAAACCAACAGACTTGGAAGGCGTGCGGACGAGGACTGTCAGTGTCCGGGCGTACCGCCTGGCTCATGGCGAGCAGACCTTCTGACAACTCGCGTGCCTGGATGGCCGAGACAGCCCGTGAGGTGGCGGCCGGGACCTTGGCCCCAGAGTGCGCCGGGGTGGCGGATCTCTACCACGAGCCGCTGTTGCGAAGGGGGAGGAGGACGGCCGGGTCGGTGGGATCGGACGCGTCGTGATGGCGAGTGCCGCCCGTGACCGGACTGTCACCGTGGTCCGGCTCAGCCGGACACGTCCATGCGCTGCGTGCCGATCACCGACAGGAGCCGCAGCGCCTCCTCCGCGGGCGAGCCGGGGTCCGCGGTGTAGATCACGACCTGCTGGTCGCGGTCGGTGATGTCGAGGACGTCGCAGTTCACGGTGATGCGGCCGATCAGTGGGTGGTGGACGGTCTTGCGCAGGGTGGGCTCGGCGTGCACGTCGTGGGCGGCCCACAGCCGGGCGAACTCCGCGCTGCCGGCGAGGAGGTCCTCCACCAGGGCGGCCACCTCGGGGTCGTCGGGGTAGCGGGCGGCGGAGGCACGCAGGTGCCGGGCCGCGGCGTGGGCGAACGCCGCCGCCTCGGACGGGTCGTGCACCAGCCGCTCCCGCGATCGCGGTGCGAGAAAGGCACGGCGGACGAGGTTGCGCTCGGGCCGGGACAGAGCCGAGAAGTCCTCCAACAGGGCTGCCGCCAGGTCGTTCCAGGCGATCACCTCGTATGTCGCGGACAGCACGATCGCCGCGGCGTGCGGCAGCCGCCGCAGCAGGTCGAGGATGCTCTGCCGCACTTCACGCGGGGGCCCGGCGGGCGGGCCGGGCGGTGCTCCGGCGAGGTGGTGCAGGTGGTCGCGTTCGGCGTCCGACAGGCGCAGGGCCCGGGCCAGACCGGCGAGCACCTCGCGCGACGGGCGCGGGCCGCGGGCCTGCTCCAGCCGGGTGTAGTACTCGGTCGAGATGAACGCCAGTTGCGCCACCTCCTCGCGGCGCAGCCCCGGGGTGCGGCGGCGCGGCCCGGCGGGCAGACCCACGTCGGCGGGGGTGATGCCCTCACGCCTGCTGCGCAGGAAGCCTGCGAGTTCCCGTCTGTCCACGCCGTCCAGTGTGCGCGGTGCCCCACAGCCGATCCAGGTACCGCCGGTGCCTGGATGGGCTGCGCGGCCGGACGCAGGCTCGATGCCATGGACAACGCACAGACCACCGACACCTCCGCCCCCGCCGCCATGGGCCTGCTGGCCGGCAAAGTCGCCTTCATCACCGGTGCCGGTCGCGGTATCGGCGCCGCCGCAGCGCGGCTGTTCGCCCGGGAGGGCGCCCGGGTGCTGCTCGCGGCCCGCACGGAGGACCAGCTCAAGACGGTGACCGAGGAAATCCGGGCGGCGGGCGGCACCGCCGGGTACGCGGTGTGCGACCTGGCCGACGGGGCCAGTGTCCGTGCCGCCGTCGACCGCGCCGTGGGCCTGTACGGCCGGCTCGACGTCGCCTTCAACAACGCGGCGACCAGCGTGCCGCCGGCCCCGCTGGACCACGTGCCCGAGGCGGATCTCGACCACGTCTACGCCGTGAACCTCAAGGGTCCGTGGCTGGCCATGTCCGCCGAGGTCGCCGCCATCCGGGCCACCGCCGGCACGGGGGCGATCGTCAACAACTCGTCCGTCGGCAGCCTGAGGGGCAACCCCACACTGCCTGCCTACGGTGCGATGAAGCGCGCGGTCAACAGCCTCACCGAGTCGGCAGCCGTCACCTACGGCCCGGAGGGCATCCGCGTCAACGCCATCGCCCCCGGCACCACACTGACCGAGATGATCCGTGAGTGGAACGACCGCGCACCCGGCGTCGTCGACCAGCTGAACGCGCGCACCCCGCTGCGCCGTGCGGCCGACCCCGACGAGATCGCCCAGGCCGCCGCCTGGCTCCTGAGCGACCGTGCCTCCTACATCACCGGGACCGTGCTCCCGGTCGACGGCGGCATGCAGGCATGAAGCCGGGACACGCCTGAAGGACCGGTCGCGGGCGGTTCCGGGGGTCGCCTTGCCTCCCGCCCGCCACCGAGTCCCTTGGTGAACGGAACCGCTCTACGGCCGGAAGCCGTCGATCGCCAGTTCCAGCAGGCGGGTGGCCTGGGCGGCGCCTTCGGGGTTGTCGGGGGTACGCCACAGGCAGCTCATGAGCATGATGACGTCGACGGGGTCGATGCCGGGGCGTACCTCGCCTGCGCGTTCGCATGCGTCGAGGAGTCGGCCCACGGCCGCGGTGACCGGGGGCCACGAGGCGCTGACGACCTCTTGCGCGGCGGCGGAGTGCAGTGCTTCTCCGAGGCCGTGCTTGATGCGTACGTAGGCGGCGAGGGTGGTGAACCAGCGCTTCAGCGCGTCCAGTGGGGCGTGGGCGGCGAGAATGCCCGGCACCGAGTCCACCAGGCGGTCGACGTCGCGACGGTAGACCTCCAGGATCAGCGCCTCCCGGGTGGGGAAGTGCCGGTAGAGCGTGCCGGGGCCGACGCCCGCGCGTTTGGCGATCGAGTTGAGCGAGGCGTCCGGGGATTCGGCGAGCGCGTCGTGGGCGACCTGGAGGATGGCTTCCCGGTTCTTCAGCGCGTCGGAGCGCTGCCGTGCGGCGTCGGGCATGGGTCCTCCAGGCGTGCGGACGGCCGTCCGTTGCGAAACGGAGAGCTCTCCGCTAACGTGGCCGAGGTCAAGCGGAGAGATCTCCGCTTAATGTCGTCCTCCATTGTAGGAGCCCCCTCGTGCGCTACATCAAACTCGGCCGCACCGGCCTGGACGTCTCCCCGGTGGCCATCGGCGCCATGACCTACGGCGAACCCGACCGCGGCCACCCCGTCTGGTCCCTGGACGAAGAGGCCAGCCGGCCCCTGATCAAGCACGCCCTGGAAGCGGGCGTCAACTTCTTCGACACCGCCAACCTGTACTCCTACGGCTCCAGCGAGGAGATCCTCGGCCGCGCGCTGAAGGACTACGCGAACCGCGACGACGTCGTCATCACCACCAAGGTCCGCCACGTCATGCGCCCCGGCAGCCCCAACGGCGGCGGGCTGTCCCGCAAGGCGATCATGAGCGAGGTCGAGCACAGCCTCCGTCGCCTGGGCACCGACCACGTCGACGTCTTCATGATCCACCGCCTCGACAGCGACACGCCGCTGGAGGAGACGCTGGAAGCGCTGCACGACGTCGTGAAGTCCGGCAAGGCCCGCTACCTCGGCGCGTCCTCCATGCACGCCTGGCAGTTCGCCAAGGCACTCCACCTCCAGGAACGTCACGGCTGGGCCCGGTTCGTCACCCTGCAGGACCACTACAACCTGCTCGCCCGCGAGGAGGAACGCGAAATGCTCCCGCTCTGTGCCGACGAGGGCGTCGCCACCATGATCTGGAGCCCCCTGGCCCGCGGCCGCCTCGCCCGCCCCTTCGACCAGGCCACCACCGGCGAGCGCGCCGCGACCGACGGCGCCTACGCCGACGCGCTCTACGGCAACACCGAAAGCGACCGGCAGATCATCGACGAGGTCGGCGCCATCGCCGCCGCCCGAGGCCGCACCCGCGCACAGATCGCCCTCGCCTGGCTGCGCCGCAACCCCGTCGTCGCGGCCCCCGTCGTCGGCGCCCGCACCATCCGGCAGATCGACGACGCCGTCGCGTCCCTCGACCTCGACATCACCGACGAGGAAGCCCGCCGCCTGGAAGCCCCCTACACCCCCCGCCACGACCTCCAGGGCATCTCCGACGTACGCGAACTCGAACGCATCAAAGCCGGCATCCCCGGCTACGCCAACGTCTGACGCCGCGCCTGGCCGCGGGGGTTCCCGCCGGGCTGGAGTGCGGGTGCGCCCCGCGCTCGGGTTTGCGAGCGCGGGGCGCGTGTGCGCCGGGATCCGGCGGAGGTCGTGGTGTGCCCGGCGGGTGTCTTACGGGGGGCGCGTGCTGAACCGGAAGCGGTACGCGGGGCGGTGCCACGGAGCGACCTTGAGCCCCCGCCGGGAAGCGGAACAAGCGTTCCCGAGCTCTGTCATGAACAAGGTCCTGCAGCAATACGAAAGCCGGGCTTTCACGATGATCCGGGACGAAGTCCGCCGAGGAAGCCGTGCTTCCCGCGGGGGTGGTGCGTGCGCCGGCGGAGCACCCGCCACTTTCGCGCGGAGAACCACGGTCGGATGGAGCGGTGCAGCCAAGAAGCCGTGGTCGCGGCGGACGGTCCGCACGTCGGTGCCGAGGGTTGCGGCATGTTCGACGCGGTGCCGGAGGTAGCCGTGGAAGGGACAAGGCGCCTTCGCACCCTGGACGGCCGCCGTCTGCTGCCGGCTCCCGGTCGGACACAGAAGGTGGGGCCCAACAAGTCCAGCCAAGATGCACTTCTGGTGCATCCCTACCTACGATCGATAAGTCAAGCGCAGTGTGCGGCGGATAGTCGGGAGCTCTTGGATCGCTGGCGCGAAGGCAGTCCGGATCGGAATGAGCAGCTCATCCGTCGGGCGGGCCTCAACCTTCCTACTCAAACGCCTGATACGCCCCGCGGGGACAGTGGGCCTTGTCGCGCACGTCGTGTCCGATCAGGCTTCGGCTACAGCTGGTGCGGCGCCAAGCGTGGGCGGCGGTTTCGCGCCCACGATCTTCCCCTGACCTTCCCGGCTGAATTGGGACAGGTCTAATGGTGTGGGTTTCGACAGGGGGCATGCGCTACGACGGGATGGGAAGAAAATCCTCCCGTCCTCAGATTCTCCTTGGCGCGCCGATCGCATACCAGGGGCACATTCAGGCTTCCTCCAGGAAGGATATGCTGTGAAACTCGACCAGATCCTCCCGGCGCACATAGGGTTTGGTAGTGCGCCGCTCGGAAACATGTTCCGATCCGTTCCCGAGGAAGAGGCCATGGCAACTGTCGACGCTGCCTGGGAACAGGGAACACGATACTTCGACACCGCGCCCTTCTATGGTTCCGGACTGTCGGAGATACGTCTTGGGAAAGCACTTTTCGGTCGCCCACGTGACAATTATGTGCTCAGCACAAAGGTCGGCCGTGTCATCCTGGACGAGGAGGAAGACCCTTCCGCGCGTGATCTTGGCGAGAAGGGCAACCTCTTTGCCTACGGGCGTCCGAACAAGATGCTTCACGTGTGGACGGCCGACGCCACGAAGCGCTCGATCGAAGACAGCCTCAAGCGCCTGCAAACCGACCGCCTGGACATCGTATGGGTGCACGACATCGCCCAGGATTTCCATGGCGACGTATGGCTGCAGAAAATCGAAGAGGCCCGCACGGGCGCCTTCCGCGTTCTCACCAAATTGCGCGACGAGGGTGTCATCAAGGCTTGGGGACTCGGGGTCAACCGCACCGAGCCCATCGAAATCACTCTCGCGCTCGAAGAGCCACAACCGGATGGGTTCCTGCTGGCCGGTCGCTACTCCCTGCTCGACCATGCGCACGCCTTGCAGCGACTGCTGCCCATGGCAGAGGAGCAAGGCGTCGGCATGGTCGTAGGAGGTCCCTATAGCTCCGGCATCCTCGCCGGCGGCACCCACTTCGAGTACGTCACTGCCCCGCCCGAGATCGTGGCAAAGGTCGAGCGGCTGAAGGAACTCACCAACAGGCACGGCGTGACCATCAAGGCCGCCGCCCTGCACTTCTCGCTGGCGCACCCGGTCGCCGACGCAGTGATCCCGGGCGCGACCCATCCCGCCCACACCGTTGAAGACCATGTCGCGCTCAACGAGAAGGTGCCCGCCGCGTTCTGGACCGATCTGCGTGCCTCCGGCCTGGTCAGCCCCATGGCGCCCCTGCCGGGCGGGGCGTAGGTCGCATCGCCGTCAACAGCCGTCCAACGAGTCCTGGAGGAGCGACATGGCATCCACATCGGTGAGCAGGGTCGTCCCGGCCTCTCCCGCACGCGTTTGGGAAGTGATCGGCGGGTTCGGATCGCTGCCCGACTGGCTGCCGTACATCCCCGAAAGCACCTTCTCGGAAGGTGGTCGAGTGCGGCACCTGAAGAACCCCGAGGGTGACCCCATCGTGGAGCGGCTGATGGCGTTCGACGAGGAGCACCGGTTCTACAGCTACCACATCCTGCAGGCGCCCTTCCCCGTCGTCGACTACCTGTCGACCCTGCGGGTCTACGGGATCAGCGGCAACGAGAACGCCGCCGAAGTCCAGTGGTCCGGCCGCTTCGTTCCGAGCGGAGCCACGGACGAGGAGGTCGTCGACCTCTTCACGGGCATCTACCGTGACGGCCTGGACGCCTTGGTCAAGACCCTCGGCGGCTAGGAGCGCCGTCCCGAGCGCTGAGGGCACGCGTTCCGGGAACCCCGATGCTTTCGGAGCCCCGCTCCGATCGCCCTCCGGCCCCGGGCCGTCATCCTCGGCTCCCGCCGCGACCGCGCATCCGCATGCAGAGGTGATCGCCGGCCCGCAACGGCCACCCATGAACGATCTGGGCCTGCTCACAGGAAGGGCGGGCGTCAGTCTTCGCGGCCGGGGAGCATGGTCAGGGCCTTGGAGCGCTGTGCGACGAGGCCGTCGTAGGTGCCGTCGCGCTCGGCCCAGCGGTGCATGAGGACGCCCTTCACGAGGACTTCGTGGGGGGTGGGGTCCTCGGAGAGCAGCTGCATGACCTCGGTGGCGAAGTCGTCGAGCGGCAGCGCGTGCGGGTTCACCCTCTCCTGGCCCGCGGTGGCGACGGCCGGGGGAACGAGCTCCACGACGCCGACACCTGTGCCGGCGAGCTGCGCGCGCAGTGCCTCGGAGTAGGCGTGCACCGCGGCCTTCGACGCGGCGTAGCTGGGCATGGGCGGGAACGGCAGGAAGGCGATGCCGGACGTGACCGTGATGAAGGTGCCGGCGCCCCGCCGGACCAGGTGCGGGGTGAAGGCGTCGATGACTCGGATGGTGCCGAGCAGGTTGGTGTCGATCGTCGTCTCCGTCGCCTCGAAGTGCGCGGGGTCGCGCAGATCCTCCAGGAGCATGACGCCCGACATCGTCACCACGGTGTCCAGCTCGGGGTACCGGGCCAGCACGGCGTCACGGGCAGCCGTTACGGAGAAACTGTCGGTGACGTCGATGTCGAACGTGGCGAAGCCTTGGGCGGCGAGGTCGGAGAGCGCCTGCGGGCTGCGCCCGCCGACGGCCACCGTGCTGCCCGCCGCCGCAAACCGGCGGGCCAGCTCTCGGCCGATTCCCGAGGTCCCGCCGACGACGAGAACGGTGCGATTGGAGAGATCCACGGGATCTTCCCTTCGGTGCAGGGCTCCAACGGCGCTCAAGGCCGCGGCGCAGACAGTGATGTCCGCTGTCTCTTTCGAAGCAGCGCAACCGAAGTCTCGACGGCATCCGCTGGGTGAGGCAGGGCCCCCTTCTTCCCTGGTCCTGCCAGGGCCCCCTCTGAGGCACGCCCACCGCATTACGGTGTCGATATGAAGGACGAGGAATCCGGCAACCGGCTCGGCAGCTACCTTCGTGCCCGGCGCGAGCTGGTCTCCCCGGCACAAGCGGGGCTCCCGCCCGGCGGCAACCGCCGCGTCCCGGGCCTGCGCCGTGAGGAAGTCGCCCTGCTCGCCGGAATCAGCCCGGACTACTACCTGCGCCTGGAACGGGGCCGCGACAGGAACCCTTCGCCGCAGGTCCTCGCATCACTGGCACGCGTCCTGCAGCTCGACGACATCGAGCGGACGTATCTGCTCGGCCTCGCGGCGGCACGCCCCAGGGCGCCGCGCCGCAGCCGGCCCGAGCACGTGCCGGAGCGGGTGCACGAGCTGCTCGCCCACCTGCAGATCCCCGCGTTCGTCGAAGGACGCGCGTTCGATGTCCTGGCCTCCAACCCCATGGCCGTCGCGCTCTCCCCCCGCCTGCAGCCCGGCCAGAACCGGCTTCGTTCGCTTCTCCTCGATCCCGAGGAGCGAGCCTTCCAGCAGGACTGGACGAAAGCCACCGCCGATTTCGTCGCCGCCCTTCGCACCACCATCGGGGACGACACCGACGACCCCCGGTTCGTCGAGCTCGTCGGCGAGCTCGCACTGTCCAGCCAGCGCTTCCGCACCCTCTGGGCCCGGCACGACGTCCGCACTCTGGACGGTGGCACGACCACGGTGAACCACCCCGTCGTCGGTGAACTACGCCTCCACCGCGACAAACTCGCGATCGGCGATGTCATCCTCGTCGTCTACTACCCCGACAAGGGCGGCGACAGCGACGAGAAACTGCAGCTGCTTGCCGCACTCTCACGCACCGATTCCGCCGGCACGGCACCCGACAGGCCGACGGACAGCCCGCACCCGTAGGTCTCCTGACCTCCACGCGCCGTCCCGGCGTCGCAACCGGACCAAGCGGCGGGCAGTGCAGGAGCCGCCACCCCTGAACCGGGCCCCGACATCCAGGGTTCGCGCAGGTATCCCAGGGAAACGTGGCAGGCTGGTCGGCATGTGCGGCCGCTATGTCTCCACCCGACGCCCCGAGGACCTGGTGAAGCAGTTCCGGGTCACCGAATGGAACCCCGAAGCCCTCGTGGCGCCCAACTGGAACGTCGCCCCGACCAACCAGGTGTGGAGCGTCTTCGAGGGCGTCGACCGGGAGACCGGGGCGTTGGAGCGGCAGCTGCGGCCGCTGCGGTGGGGTCTGGTCCCGTCCTGGGCGAAGGACCCGGCGATCGGTTCCAAGATGATCAACGCGCGGATGGAGACGGTCCACGAGAAGCCCGCCTACCGTCGTGCCTTCACCAAGCGCCGCTGCCTGCTGCCGGCCGACGGCTACTACGAGTGGGTGCCCGTCCCGTCCACCGAGGACAAGAAGGCGCACAAGCAGCCCTACTTCGTCAGCCCGGAGGGCAGTGACCAGGGCATGGCCTTCGCGGGCCTTTACGAGTGGTGGCGGAACAAGGCGGTCGTCGGTGACGACGACCCGGGCGCGTGGCTGGCAACGTGCACGATCATCACCACGGAGGCGACCGACGCCGCCGGCCGGGTCCACCCTCGGATGCCGTTGACCATCGCGGCCGCCGACTACGACGCCTGGCTCGACCCCGAGCACCAGGACCCCGACGAGCTCCGCGCCCTGCTGACCGCGCCCGCCGATGGCCACCTGTCGGTCAGGCCCGTGTCACTGAAGGTCAACAGCGTCCGGAACAACGGGCCGCACCTCTTGGACGCCTCCGAGTTCGAAGGCTGATCCCCCCCCCGGCAGCGAACGGCTGTGATCAGCGCGAGCAGTCGACTCAGGCGGTGGAGGGCCGGACCTCGACAGGAGCGGGCCGCTTGCCCAGGTTTCGCCAGGCAATGGCGCCCACGATGGGGAACAGGACCATGATGACCAGCCAGCCCACCTTGGGCAGGGTTCGAATCCGTGCGGCAGGGGTCCTGATGCAGTCGACCAGGGCATGGACGTACAACGCCGCGACGATTACGTACATCGCGTAGACCGGCACTGACGTCATCGGGTCACCTCATGTGCAAGGGCGGCTGCCCGCTCGTGTGCGGCACGGCCTGGCCCCACTGGATGGTCATGTTAACGGGCATCCCAAGGGGCGGAAGAAACCCTCGGACGGCCTACGGCCTCGAGGGAAGACACGACACGCGCGGTGACGGTTCCGTAGCGCCGGCGCGTTCCGGCACGGCACGGGACCCCGGCAGATGGCGGCCGGGGTCCCGTGCTGGGGGTGTGTCTCGTTCCCAGGATTCAACGACCGGCAGTAGAGGGCGTCACGGCCCGACGGCGGGGTGCGTGATTTCGCGGAGCGGCTCGCCGCCTTGCCCCTTTTAGATGCCATATGTAATCTATTGTTGTAGGTCCGGCCGCAGGCAGTGCTGTCCAGCGTGGGGGTTTCCTCCTCGGTATGTGACGGATCTCCGGACACCGGCCTTGCCCGCGTGCCGGCGGGGATCCCGGGCCCGCACCGGCAACACCGGCGAAGAAGAGGTGAAGAATCGATGACCACGATTTTGATCACGACGGCCAACGGGGAGACCGGCCGACCGATGGTCGACTACCTGCTCACGGAGGGCTTCCATGTGCGCGCCATGGTCCGCACGGACGACGAGCGGGCACAGCGGCTGCGCGACAAGGGCGCCGAGGTCGTATTCGGAGACCTGCTCGACCTCCGCGACGTCCGTAAGGCCATGGAAGGCGTCCAGCGCGCCTACTTCAACTACCCGCTCGGTGAAGGATTGGTGGAGGCCGCGGTGATGTTCGCTCAGGCCGCCAAGGAGGAGGACCTCGAGCTCATCGTGAACATGTCGCACTTCCAGTCCCGGCCCCAGGCGCGCAGCAAGGCCACGCAGAACCACTGGCTCTCCGAGCAGATCTTCGACTGGTCGGGAGTCCCCACCACTCACCTGAGGGTCACGTTCTTCATGCAGTGGCTGCTCTACATCTCCGGGCTGATCCGCTACGGCCGCTACGCGATGCCGTTCGACAAGGAGAGCCGCTTCGCCCCGATCGCGGGCCGCGACATCGCGCTGACCGCTGCCAACATCTTCGCCTCGCCCGAAGAGCACGGTGGGCGGGTCTACGCCCTGACCGGCCCCGTGGAATACAGCCACGAAGAGCTCGCGGCCGAGGTCGGCCGGGTGCTGGGCAAGGACCTTCCGTTCGAGCAGGTCACCGTGGCCACCTTCCTGGAGATGCTCGGTATCGGGCAGGACATGGCGAAGCTCAAGCACTTCGAGGCTGTGACCCTCGACCAGCAGGAGGGCCGCCTGGCGGGCATCACTGATACGGCCCCGCGCATCAACGGGCAGCCGCTCACGACGGTCGAGGAGTTCGTCACCGAACACCGCTCGGCGTTCGAGCTCGACTACATCAAGCCGAGCGCGTAGTCGGCCGGCCTGAGATCGCCCGCAGCACGGCGAGCCGTCCAACGCCGGCACCTTACGCGGCGGACCTCAGTGGTCAGCTCGTTCCTTCCCGGCGGGTCGGATCGTCGGAGTCGCCGCCGGGGAGGTCGACAAGGATCACTGCCACGTCGTCGCTCAAGTGGCCCTCGGTGTGGTGGAGCAGCCGCTGGTGCAGTCGTGCCAGGAACTCCTCCGGGGCGGTGGTGTGTAGCGCTTCCATGGCCTCGGGCAGGTCGAAGAATTCGTCGTCGCGGTTGCGGGCTTCGATGACGCCGTCGGTGTAGAGCAGCATCCGGTCGCCGGGGAGGAACGGATGGCTCTCCGCCTTGGGTGGAGGTCCGGTGTAGAGGTCTTCCAGACCGAAGGGCGGCAGGGGACAGGAGGGCGTCAGGGCCTGCACCTTGCCCTGGTGCAGCAGCAGCGCGGGCGGGTGGCCACGGTTGATCAGCTCCACCACATGTTCACCCGGGATGTCCGGCACCTGGGCCAACAGGGCGGTGGTGAATCCCTCCAGCGCGACTTCCTGCCCGAACGCCCCCGGCACGTCCGCCTCCCTCAGCAGGGCGGCCCCACAGTGGTTCATGACCTTCACCAGGTCGTCCTCGTAGTGCACGGCCTCCCGGAAGGCACCCAGCGCCACCGCGACCGCCCGCATGGCGTCCAGCCCCTTGCCGCGGACGTCGCCCACGATCAGACGGACGCCGTAGCGTGTCAGCACCGCCTCGTACAGATCACCGCCGACCTGCGCGCCCGTCCCCGCCGCGAGGCTCAAGCTGGCCGTCCGTACCGGACCCAGCCGCGCCGGCACAGGCCGCAGGATGACGTCCTGTGCCGCCACGGCGATACGGCGAACCTGGTCGAGCTCGCTGCGCCGACGCGCACGCACCGCCTTGCTCAGCATCACACTGGCCACCGACACCACCAGCAGACCTACGAGGTTGCCGAAGACCAGATGGGTCCCCCACGCATGGTTGTAGGTGGCCGTGGTCAGGTTGACGACCAAGGCGGCAGCCGCCGCCGACAGGGTGCCCTTCGGGCCCATCGTCAGTGCTGCCAGCGCCGGCACGGCGGTGAGGAGGGGGCCGGTCATCAGGAAATGCGCAGGTGACAGTTCGATCCCCAGCACGCCCAGCGCTATCACGAAGGGCACAGCCTGCGTGAGTGCCAGGAGGAGCCTGCTGTGGCCGCCCGCTCCCGGCCCGGGAGACGAGCAGGACGGTGACCGCATGCATTCAGCCTGCCCCAGTGCAGCGCCGATCGCACCGCCGGGCGTCCGGCACGGCCCTGACTCATGCCGAGCGCAGCGCTCGCTCCGTATAGGGAGGCTGCCGCTCATCAGGCTGTGCCGCAGCGAGTGATCAACTGGATGAGTTCAGGGGCTGACAGGCTTGTCATGAGACGCCGCAGGCCGTGGCCTGCTGGTGAACTCCTTCTTCTACGCGTCCGGCAGATCTGATCGACGGCCCATCCCTTGGTGGACTGGCAGCCTCCGCCGCTGAGGGAGGACCGCACCCGGCCCGCACCGTCCCGCGAGGCGCGGCTACGGGGCAGCCTCCGCGCACACCGGGTCGTCGACCGCGCTCACGGTGTACGGGGGCTGTCCCGGCGGGTCGTCGTTCTGGCTGTTGACGACGTAGAGCCGGCAGCCGTGGCGGGCCAGGGTGGTGGGCAGGTCGAAAGGCTCGCCGGTGATGCGGTGCGTCACCGTGCCTGCGTGCAGGCCCTGGTCGAGTTCGGCGATGTAGACGCCGTTCGGGGCGCCGTAATTGAGCACGGCGTAGAGCGTCCGCCCCCGTAGGAGCATCCCATCGGCCCCGAAGGACACGCCGCCCAGATCGAGCTGGACGACCTCACCGGTGGCGACGTCCACCCGCCACACCGCCTCGGTCCCGTTGGACGCCACCAGCAGTGTGCTGCCCGACCGGTCCGCGACGATGCCGTTGAGCAGCCAGTACCGCGCGGGGAACTGCGGGAAGGCGGAGCGGATGTCCAGCCACGGTTCCAAGGGCCCGAGCCTGCCATGGCGGAGGGCGGCCCGGTACACCACGGGGTTGGCCCAGTCCGTGACGTAGACGGCGTTGTCGGTGATCACCAGGTCGTTCAGGTCCGGCGCGCCGAGCGGACCGCCCTGCGCGGTGCGCGTGGCGAGCAGTCGGCCCCGACGGTCGTGGACGGTCAGTTCGCCTCCTCCGACGGAGTACACCCGCCCCCGGCCGTCGGTGTGCACCCCCAGCGTGCTCGGGCGGTTCGCCAGGCCGTCAGCGCGGAATGACCGCAGGTGCGCGGCGCGTACGTCGCCCCGGTACAGCGCGCCGGTGCCGTCGGAGGACACGTACATCGTGCCGTCGCGGTCGATCGCGATCCCCTCCGGCAGCACCCCGCGAGCCTCGGAGACGACGTAGGTGCGCGGCAGTTCGTGCGCGGTGGCAGGGGCGGCGGGCAGGGCCGCAAGGCCGGCCAGCAAGGCCGCGGCGCCGAGCCGCGGAAGTCGGGTGGAGCCGGGCATCGTGGCTACCTCCGGGTGCGTGGTGGACGCCCCCGCGACGCGGGGACGTCCGAGAGCCTGCCCGGGGCAGTACGGCGGCCGCATCGCCTTTCACGTCTAGGCGAAAGGCTCCGACTGGCCGATAATCGGTCGGCGTGATCCGCTTACACTTCGACGCCGCCGACCTGTGCCGGATCACGCTCGCCCCGGCGCCCAACGCCCTGTGGGAGGCGGTCCTCAGCGTGCGCGGCCTGCGCACCGCGACCGCCGGAGCGGGCCGGGCGCACCCTGCCGCCGGGCGGTGGCGCCGCCAGGTGAACGGCAGCTTCGCCGACCGCGCCGGGGTCCTGCTCGACCTGGTGCCCCGTGACGGCCACGTGCCCGACTTCTTGCTCCAGCCCGCCGCGGGGGACCTCGCCACGGCCGTCGACCTGGCCGGGCGCACCCCCGCCGCCCGCATCGCCGAGGACCTGCGGCTCCCACGGGACCCTGGCGGCCGGGGCGGCGCGCAGGAGCCGCCCAGCCGCTGGTCGCTCGAACTCGCCGCCGGATCGGCCGCCGCACGGCGCGTCCTCACGGCGGACCTGCGGAGCTACTTCGCCTCCTCGATCGCCCCGCTGTGGCCGCGGGTCCGCACCGACGGCGCGGCGGACCGCGCCCTGCGGGCCGAGATGCTGCTACGCGGCGGCGTCGACGCCCTGCTGACCACGCTCGGCCCCACCTGGCGCTGGCAACCGCCGGTGCTCCACCTGCCGTCCCGGAACACGTATGACATCCCGCTCTGCGGCCGGGGCCTGTTGCTCATGCCGTCCTGGTTCGCGACCGGCCCCATGATCAGGTACCAGCCCGGCGAACCGACCGTGCTGGCCTACCCGATGCACCTGCAGGAGCCCCCCACCGACCCGGGCGCCCCGCCCGGGGCCGCCCTCGGACCGCTGCTGGGGCGGACCCGGGCAGCCGTTCTCCAGGCCCTGCGCGATCCGGCGACGACCACCGCGCTCGCCGAGCGGCTCGGGGTCTCGCTCGCGACTGCCAGCCAGCACGCCGGCGTCCTGCGCGACGCAGGGCTGGTGCGCACGACCCGGATCGGCATCGCCGTCCTCCACAGCCTCACCCCGCTCGGCACGGCCCTGCTGTCGGGCGAGCCACCCGCGGCGGTCCGCTAGGTCGTGTCGTCCGCGAGCGTGTGCGCGGTCCGTCCGCGGTGGTCGAACCACCGCGGACGGACCGGCCGCACCCGTGGCGGGTGCGGTGAACGGCCGCGCCTCAGCGCAGGCCGAAGGCCCGGATCACCGTCTGATGCACCGAGTTGCCCGCCGAGTCCTTCGCGCTCGCCCGCAGCGACACGAAGGACGCCTTGTTCGGGGCGTCCAGGCAGAACCGCCCGTCGCTGCCGCAGGCGGCCTTGTGCCAGGTCCGGCCGTCGTCGTAGGACAGCTCCACGCCGACCGCGCCGAGCTTGCCGGCGAGGCTGGCGCCCGGCAGGTGGGCGGCGGTGACGGACAGGGTGCCGTGCCGCCCGGCGCGGCCTGCCGCGTCGGTGCCGATCCGGTAGTCGAGCTGCACCAGCGGCAGCACCACGGTGGCGGCATCGGTCGGCTGCGCCGACGTGAAGTCCCACTCGGTGCGCGTACGGGAGGAGTACGGGGTGTAGGTCACGTCCCGCTCACCGGTGACGACCAGCTTGTACGGCAGCTTGCCGCGGCTGGGGGCGTCTCCCCAGACGTTCGTGAAGTTCCCCTGGCCCAGCTGGGTGTTGCCCTGGTATAGCGTCTGCTGCTGGGTCACGGCCGGGTCCTGGCTCCACCCGACGTGGTTGCCGCTGCCCCAGGCCGGGATGTCGATGTACAGGAGGCTGCCGTTGCGGGTGGGCGGCAGGTTGTTGAAGAAGGCGTCGTTCAGGAAGGGGCGCTGGATCGGCTTGAACCACTCCTCGGACTGCCTGCTGCCGGCCCGGTAGGCGGTCTTCGCTCCCTCCTCGAACCCGATGGACTCGGCGAACGCCTCCTGGTGCCAGCGGACACCGTCGGTGGACACCCAGTCGGTCCGCTGGCCGTTCGCGGGCTCCGGCATGATGGGGCCGGAGGACCAGTCGACGCCGTCCAGCCACTCGAAGCGGAACTCGGCGCCGGGAACCTCCGGCTTCGGGCTCGCGAAGGTGACGTCGATCCGGGCGAGGTTCTTCGTGTCGCCCTTGACCGTCATCTTCGACGGGATCTCGTTCTGCCAGGCGTGCGCGAGGTCGTAGACGTACGGGCTCGCGGTCTCGGAGTCGACGGTGATCCTGGCCCCGCCGTCCTTGGCCTGCCAGATGAGCTTCTCGCCCTCCTCGGTGCCGAGCAGGCCGACGTCGAGGGCTACGGGCCGCTGACCGAGCGGTGCGTAGGAGCGCACCGGGCGGCCGTAGCCGTTCTCCACGACCAGCATGAGCTCGGCGCCCGCGGCGATCGCGTTGGCCGCCTGGTCGAGGTCGCTGACGTCGTCGCTGTGGCGGACCACCACGGCCTTGCCGCGCGCGTCGAGGTGGGCGTAGTCCTCGCTCGATCCCTGGCCGGCGAAGACCAGCGGCAGCTTGTACGTGCCCCTGGCCAGCGGCGTGATGCCCTCCTGGCGCAGGATGCCCATGAACTCGGTCGTGCGGGTGGAGACCGCCAGCGCCGGCTTCTCGGCGCGCCAACGGGCGGTCAGCTGGAAGTCCCCGTGGGTGACCTGGTGGGTGGTCGGCTGCGCCCAGATGCTGTCGTAGTAGACGCTCTCGGCCGACAGACCCGACCTCACGCCGTTCATGACGCGGTTGTAGCCCAGCTTCTGGAACGTCACGTCGCTGCGCTGCGGGGTGGTCATGTCGATGCGCTTGACCTTGGAGGCGTCGAAGGTGACGGTGGTGTCCCGGTCCACCAGCACGTCGGGGTCGCCGAGCAGCGCCAGGCCCCTGGAGTGGGGACCGTGGACGCCCTGGACCTCCTGGTAGGACAGGGCCGAGTACACGTCGTCGGGCACGAAGATCTCCACGGTGCCCGAGGGGCCGACACCCACCGGGACGGGGTCCTTGCTCCCTGCCTTGATCAGCATGACGTCGCCGGACGTGGGATTGCCCTCGGAGTCCTTGAACGTCAGCGTCAGCTTGTGCATCGTCGCGAAGCCGAGGGAGACGGCGGTGTGCGCCACGGCCCTGCCGGCGGTGTCCGTCGCGAGCACCTGGCCCGAGTAGTGCTCCTTGGCGGTGCCCGCCGAGCCGTCGATCGTCACCGTGACCTGGGTGGAGCCGTGCGCGGGGACGACCACCTGGGAGGCCGACAGGCGGAACATCCCGGACGGGGCGTGCGCCGCGTCGACGGACAGCGAGAGCGCGACCGGCGCGTCGGTGACGTTGGTGTACGTCACCGGGCGCTGGAGGGCGCCGCCCTTGTACTGGGCCGCGAAGGCGGTCGCCGAGGCGAAGACCCCGGCCCGCGCCGCCGCGGCGACGTCCAGCCGGCCGCTGCCGGCCTCGAAGGCGTCGTACGCCGGGGTCTGCCGGGAACTGCTGGCCAGCAGGTCCTTCAACTGGCTCCCGGTGAGGTCCGGATGGGCCGCGGCCAGCAGGGCGGCGGCGCCCGCGACGTGCGGTGTGGCCATCGACGTGCCGCTCATGGACTGGTAGGAGCCCTGGTCGTTCCCGTCGAACTGGGAGTTGGCCGCCAGGATGTCGACGCCGGGGGCGGTGATCTCCGGCTTCAGCGCGCCGTCGACACGGGGGCCTCTGCTGGAGAACGAGGCGAGCGAGTCGGTGGAGTCGACCGCGCCCACGGTCAGCGCCGAGGTGGCCGCCCCCGGTGCGACGATGGTGTTCGGATCCTCACCGAAGTTGCCCGCGGCGACCACGAACAGCGCGCCGGTCTGGGCGCTGAGCCGGTCGATGGCCTGGCTCATCGGGTCGGTTCCGTCGGACACCTGGCTGGTGCCGAGGCTCATGTTGATGATCTTGGCATGCCGGTCGACGGCCGCCCACTCCATGCCGGCCAGGGCGTAGGAGATCTGTCCGCTGCCGTGGTTGTCCAGCACCTTGCCGATGCTCAGGCGGGCGCCCGGGGCGACGCCCTTCTCCTTGCCGCCGGAGGCCGCACCGGTTCCGGCGATGATGGACGCGACGTGGGTGCCGTGTCCGGCGTGGTCGTCGGTGTTCTCGTCCGGTACGAAGCTCTGGCGGGTCGCGATGCGGTCCGCCAGGTCCGGGTGGCCGGCGTCGACGCCGGTGTCGAGGACGGCGACGTCCACGCCCTGCCCGGTGTCACCGCCCTGCCAGACCTGCGGGGCGCCGATCTGCGTGGTGCTGTCGGCGAGGTCGGCGTGGATGGGGGCGTCGAGCCAGATGTGCGAGATGCCGCCGCCGAAGGACGGCTGGGCGTTCTGGGCCCGGGCGCCGTCGTTCGCCGCCGCCCCGGCCACGGACTTCCAGAAGTCGTCCGCGCGGGAGCGGTCCGCGGTCAGCGCGGCGCCCTGGATGCTGTCCAGGTTCCGCACCCGGGCCGCGCCCTCGGGGACGGCGGACGAGCGGCGTGCGGCGCCGGGCTGCGTGTAGGAGACGATCAGCGGCAGCCGGGCGCGGTGCGCGTCGTCGTATCCGTCCGCGATCAGGTCCGTGACGTTGAACAGCTGCCGGTCCAGGGTGCCCTGGGCCAGGAAGGGCAGGGCGGACTCGGGGTAGACGTAGAGGTCGTCGCCCGACGTCATGATGCGGGTCCGCGCCGGCAGTCCGTCGGCCCCGCGGACGGTGACGGTGCCCCCGGACTGACCGCCGCCCCGGGCGGCCTGACCGGTGGTCACGACGTCGCCGGTGATCAGTGTGACGGTGTGGTCGCCCGCGGGCACATGGTCCGCGGCGGATGCGGATGCGGACGCGGGTGATGGAGTGGGAGCGTCGGAAGGGGCGGCTGCCTGAGCCGTGATCGGGCTCGTGAGGGCGAGTACCGAAGCGCCGGCGATGACCGGCACGCTCCAGCGTCTGTGGTGTCGCTTCAAGGGTTTCCCTGGTTGGGGTCCGGGCAGGGGACGATCGCCCCCAGCCGTCCAGGGGCGTCACACCGCAGCGGGTTGGCGTCACCTGGGCGACGTGATCATATGCACGTATGAATTCACTGTGAAGAGTGGTGCCTCCACCTTGTGAAACTCGGGGCAACGATGCGTTCCGCGCGGTAGGTGCTCAGCGTATCCGTCTGCACCTTATTCGGGGGAAGTGGCCTCCGGGCCAGGGATGATGCAGGTGGCAGCCGGGGTGAACGCGCGCCGTACCCCTCGCCTGCCGCGGGGGAGGGCGATGGCGGAAACAGTGGTGACAGTGTGTCCGCGTGTTCGTGCCGCGTGGGCGAGTGGAGATCCGCCACCGGGGTGTCCGTGCCGTTATTCCCGTGGAGATCCGGTCCAACAGCCTGCTACGTTGCAAGACTTTGCCCCGATCGGAAGGACTGTCATGGACGTCCCCTCCCTGCACGGCCGGTTCCTCGACGACGTGCTTCCGCGGATCCAACAGGACGACCGCGTCAGTGGTGTTGCCATCGCGGGGTCGATCGCCGGTCGACACCCCGACATCTACTCCGATGTCGACCTGATCGTGGTCATCGACGACGAGGCGTTCGACTCGGTCATGGCGGAGCGTCTCACGCTGATCGGTTGCTGGGCCGCCCTCGTGGCCGGATTCACCGGGGAGCACGTCGGCGAACCCCGCCTGATCATCACGCTCGTCGGGCCGCCCCTCCTCCACGTCGACTTCAAGTTCGTGCGGGGCTCCGACTTCGCCGACCGGACCGAGGACCCGGACATCCTGTGGGACCGCGACGGCCGCCTTGCCACCTCACTCGCGGAGCATCCGCCGGCCACCCCGTCGTTCGACCTCCAGTGGATCGAGGACCGGTTCTGGACCTGGGTGCACTACGGCGCGACGAAACTCGGCCGCGGTGAACTGTTCGAGGTCATCGGCCTCCTCGGCTACCTGCGCGAGGCCGTACTGGGCCCCCTGGCGGCCCTCCGGGTGGGTGCAGCCCCCCGCGGTGTGCGCCACCTCGAATCCATCGCGCCGGACGAGGCGCGTGACCTCCGGGCGACTCTGTGCGGTTACGACCGGCACGACGCCGGCCGGGCCCTCCTCGCCGGCGTCACGCTCTACGCACGGTGGCTCGAGGAGGCCGGAGTGGCGATCGAACGTCACCCTCACGCCGAGAAGCTCGCCGTGCAGTACCTCCGCGACGTCATCGACCAGGCGAACTGACCGGGCCGTCTCCGCGACGACGGGTGTGGCGCTCGCGGCGCTCCGCCGACCGGTGCGTTTGCATATCCAGTTCCTCTTTTCATGTCAAGCCCCGAACTGGAGTGACGTGACGGAATCCGAACGGTAGGGCCGAATGGAATGCGAGGCGTTCCGGAAGGCAAAAGGGGTGACTTCCGCCACCGCCTCTGCCATCGACCCGATATCGCGGCACCGACTGTGGGTGAACGACCATGCACTGGAATGACGAGCCACGATCCGCGAGCTCCTCTTGTCCCGACGGGCAGGAGGAACGACCGTGACCTGCAACGGCTTTGAGCAGTCCACTGCGGCTTCGGCCGGCTCGCAGGGCGTGGCCGGCGCTTCGGGATCCGGGGCGGAGAATCGCGTCGAGACACTTCTTGCCGAAGTTCTCGCGGGTGTCCTGCGAACCGGGCAGGTACCGGCAGACGGTCATTTCTTCACCGACCTGGGTGCGGATTCTTTGCTGATGGCTCATTTCTGCGCCCGCGTACGCAAGCGCGACGACCTACCCACCGTCTCGATGAAGGACGTCTACCGGAATCCCACCATCCGCGGCCTCGCCGCCGCCCTGGAGCCGCGGGTGGAAAGGCCCGAAGAGCCTCCGGCCGGACCAGGCGCCGGCGTACCCGGTGCGGCGGCAGCACCCGCCGCGACGGGCACCGCGCGGTACGTGCTCTGCGGGGCGCTCCAGCTGCTCGTGTTCCTCGGCATGTCCTTCGTGGCCGCCCTCGCGGTCACCCGCGGGTACGAGTGGATCCGGGACGGCTCGGGATTCGCCGGTGTGTACCTGCGGTCCGCGCTGTCCGCCGGCGCGGGGTTCGCCGGTCTCTGCGCCCTGCCCGTCGCCGCCAAGTGGATCCTGATGGGGCGCTTCCGGCCACGGCGCTTCCCGGTGTGGAGCCTCACCTACCTGCGGTTCTGGTGCGTGAAGGCCCTGATCCGCACCAGCCCCGTGCGCCTGTTCGCCGGCACCCCGCTGTACGTGCTCTACCTGAGGGCGCTGGGAGCGCGTGTCGGACGCGACAGCGTGGTCCTCTCGCACCATGTGCCGGTGTGCACGGACCTGCTCACCGTCGGGCAGGGGACCGTCATCCGCAAGGACGCGCTCTTCTCCTGCTACCGCGCCCGTGCCGGAATGATCGAGACCGGTCCGGTGACGCTCGGCCGGAACGTGACGGTCGGCGAGCAGGCCGTCCTGGACATCGACACCTCGATGGGCGACGGTGCCCGGCTCGCCCACGCCTCCGCGCTCCACAGCGGCCAGGCCGTTCCGACCGGCGCTTCCTGGCACGGTTCCCCCGCCCAGCCGAGCGGCACCGATTTCCGGGTCGTCCAGCCGCTCGCGTGCGGCACTCTGCGCAAGGCCCTCTACACAGCCGCACAATTGGCGCTGTTGCTCGGGGTGTACCTGCCGGTGGCGGTGGGCGGTCTCGCCCCGCTGTTCGCCGCCCTGCCGCAGCTGGACGTGGTGTCGGCCCCTGAGCACGCCTTCTCCAGTCCCGCGTTCCACATCGACGCACTGACCGCCTCGCTCGTGGCCTTCTTCGGCGGTCTCCTGGCTTCCCTGGTGGCGGTGAACGCCCTGCCTCGCCTGCTCCACCGGACGATCGAACCGGGCAGGACCTACCCCCTGTACGGCTTCCACCACGGTGTCCAGCGGGCCCTCGCGCGGACGACCAACATCAGGTTCTTCGTGCTGCTCTTCGGTGACAGCTCCGCCATCGTCCACTACCTGCGCTGCCTCGGGTACGGCCTGCGCCGGGTCGAGCAGACGGGTTCGAACTTCGGCTCGCTGGTCAAGCACGACACGCCCTACCTGTGCGAGGTGGGCAACGGCACGATGGTCGCGGACGGCCTGTCCGTCATCAACGCCGACTTCTCCAGCACGTCCTTCCGCCTCTCCCCGGCGGCGATCGGCGCGGGCAGCTTCCTCGGCAACAACATCGTCTACCCCGCGCACGGGCGCGCCGGTGACAACTGCCTGCTCGCCACGAAGGTCATGGTCCCCATCGACGGCCCCACGCGGGAAGGCGTCGGCCTGCTCGGCTCGCCGAGCTTCGAGATCCCGCGCACCGTGCAACGTGACCAGCGGCTCGACCACCTCGCCACCGGTGAGGAGCGGCGGCGCCGCCTGGCAGGCAAGAACAGGCACAATGCCCTCACCGCGCTCCTGTACGTGCTGATGCAGTGGTTCCACTTCCACGTCGTCGCCCTGGTGGCGATGACCGCCGTCGACCTGTACCACGTCCACGGCGTGGCGCCGGTCGCCCTGGCCGGCCTGATCACCGTGATGTTCACCGTCGCCTACTACGCGCTGGTCGAGCGGGTCGTCACCCGCGTACGGCCGCTGAAGCCCCTGTACTGCTCGATCTACGAGCCGTCCTTCTGGCGCCACGAGCGCTTCTGGAAGCTGACCACCCACCGGTACATGCAGCTCTTCAACGGCACCCCGTTCAAGAACCTCGTCTGGCGGCTCCTCGGCGTCAGGATCGGCCGGAGGGTCTTCGACGACGGCTGCTCCCTGATCGAACGGGGCCTGGTCACCATCGGCGACGACTGCACCCTCAACACCGGCACGGTCATCCAGTGCCACTCCCAGGAGGACGGCGCCTTCAAGTCCGACCACGCCAGGCTGGGCGCCGGTGTGACCCTCGGGGTCGGGGCATTCGTCCACTACGGCACCACCGTGGGCGACGGGGCCGTGCTGGCCGCCGACTCCTTCCTCATGAAGGGCGAGGAAGTCCCCTCCCGTGAGGAGTGGGGCGGTAACCCCGCCCGGAAGGCCACCGCCGTCCACCAGCTGCCGGGTGCCCGGCGCACCCCGCCGTCAGGCGGCCCTGAGGCGGGGCCGGGCAACCGGGACACGCTCGCCGCCGTCGCCGCTCAGCGTGGCGAGGTCGCCCGCCCGCGGCAGACGCTCGGCACCCCCTGACCCCGGCGGCGGTGTGCGGGGACGGCGCCGGACCGTCCCCGCACACCCGTCGTGGCCTCGCTGACGCTCAGGTGATCAGCCGGGCCGGGGTGGTGGCCGCGTGCACGAGGACCTCCAGAGGCCCTCGCCGGAAGATCCGGGTCCAGGCCAGGGCCAGGACCATCGCGGCCGCGGCGAAGGAGAGCAGGACCGGTAGGGCGGCGGAGTCCGGCAGGTCGTCGACGCCCAGGGCCTTGATGGCGACGATGTGGCCGACGTACGCGGTCAGCGAGATCGAACCCACGGCGATCACGGGCGTGGCCGCCCACCGCACGCGTGCCGACCGTTCGACCACCGCCAGGCAGGTGGCCAGCACCAGGAGCGCGACCCCGGTGTTGCCGAGGATCGAGAACGTCGTCTGGCTGTGCGGCGCGGCCACCAGCAACCAGGACGGCGTGTCGACGACCTGGTCCCCGTACGCCTGGGACAGCGCGTCCGACCACCAGGCCGAGGCCGTGGGAGCGCCGTCCGTGGCCGCGCCGATCGCGGCCCGCGCGCCCGGAGCCAGGTGCAGGGCCAGCCAGGAGCCGCCGTAGCCGAGCACGGCCAGTGCCGCCCCGCACACGGCGACCTTCGCGTGCACGCCGGGCCGCCGCAGGTCGAGCCGGGCCACGGCCATCCCGGCGATGAGGAAGGACACCCACGTCAGCACCGGGTAGTCGCCGGTGACCAGCAGTTCCAGGAATCCGTCCGAGCCGGTCAGCCGGGCCAGCGGATCGTGTGCGATCACCGTGTCGCTCCAGCCGCCGTTGTCGATGGCGACCCGCAGTACGTACAGGACCTGTGGCAGTACGAGCGCGGTGGCCGCCGCGATCAGCGCCAGCGTGCGGGCCCGCAACCGGTACAGGGGCAGCACGAGGAGGAAGGCGAGCCCGTAGTAGGACACGATCACGTCGATGGACGTGCCCAGGTCCGTCAGCAGGTACCCGAGGACGATCAGCAGGCCGGCCCGGATCAGCACGCGGCCGATGGCCTGCCGTCCCGCGCGGCCGGTACGCGGCTCCGGCCGGCCCGTGAGCAGGACCAGGGCGAACCCGGCGAGGAGGGCGAACAGCGCCGAGGACCGGCCCCGGGCCAGCTCCATCGCCCAGCCGAGCGGGCCGCCCACCGAGGGGTCCGGACCCACGTGCGCGGCGAACATCCCCAGGATGGCCAGACCTCGCGCGAGGTCGACGCCGATCAACCGCCCGGCCCCCGCGGGGCGGAACGGGGAGGGGGCCGCCGGGACCTTCTTGTCGAGCGGCGGCGAGTCCTCGGCCGCGACGAGTGCTGGGTGGGTCATGCGCCCCAGACTTGTGAGGCCACCGGTCGCACGCCATCCGGCGGGTGTCGGGATTTCCCCCGCCAAGTGGCTGGCCCGCGCCCCCCCCGCGTCCCGCCGTTGTGACGTTCCCGGTGGACGAAGGCTCCCGTTGAACGCGGCCACCCCTGAGGGCTCCGACGCCGCCCCGACCCCGGGGGTCCGGGGGTGCGCCGCGTCGGGCAACCCTCCGGGAATGGCCGTTCCGTGCGGGAACCGTGAAGGGCGGGCTCCGGGGTGATGGGGAGGACCAACGGTCACCCTCCGGCCATGTACGCGCCAACCATCCGGCAACTGCACGCCGTCCTGCACAACTGCAATGCCCTGGCACCACCAACCGGGCCTCACGGCCGAACTCCGCACGCCAGGGATTGCGCACCCACATGCAGCCTTCCGCATCACCTTCTCCGTCCGGACACTCCGCCGAACTGCGTGACGCCGTACGCCGCTTGGACAGACGCCGCTTCCTGACCGTCACCGGAGCGGCGGCGACGCTGGCCTTCGCCGCGAACATCCCGCTCGGCGGCACCGCCGCGGCAGCCGAGGCGAGCGCCGTGCAGATCACCGAGAACCCCTTCACGCTGGGCGTGGCCTCGGGCGACCCGATGCCCGATTCGGTGCTGCTGTGGACCCGGCTCGCCCCCCGCCCCTACGAGACCGGCAGCGGCCTGCCCCAGAAGCGCTTCAAGGTCCGCTGGGAACTCGCCCACGACGAGCGCTTCACCCGCGTCACCAAGCGCGGCACCGTCGACGCGCACCCGGAGTACAACCACGCCGTGCACGTCGAGGTGGGCGGCCTGGACGCCGACCGCGTCCTCTACTACCGGTTCCGCGTGGGCCAGTGGGTCAGCCCGGTGGGCCGAACCCGCACCGCCCCGTCGAAGGGCGCCCGGCTCACCGAGCTGCGCCTCGCTGCGGTGTCCTGCCAGGCGTACCACGACGGCTACTTCACCGCCTACCGCCACCTGGCCGACGAGGACCTCGACGCGGTCTTCCACCTCGGCGACTACCTCTACGAGTACGCGGTCACCGCGACCGGGGGCGCCCGTGCCTACTCCGACCGCGTCCTGCCCGAGGTCTTCAACCGCGAGACCCTCACGCTGGACGACTACCGGCTCCGGTACGCCCTCTACAAGTCCGACCCCGACCTGATGGCGGCCCACGCGGCCCACGCCTTCGTCGTCACCTGGGACGACCACGAGACCGAGAACAACTACGCGGACGGCACCCCCGAGAACGACGTGCCCCCGGAGGAGTTCCTGCTGCGGCGGGCCTCCGCCTACCGCGCGTACTGGGAGAACCAGCCGCTGCGGCGCCGGCAGCTCCCGCACGGCCCCGACGCCCAGCTCTACCGGCGCCTGCAGTTCGGGCGGCTCGCCCAGTTCGACATCCTCGACACCCGCCAGTACCGCTCCGACCAGGCGTACGGCGACGGCTGGCAGGTCCCGGGACCGGAGTCGCAGGACCCGGCCCGCACGATGACCGGCACCACCCAGGAGCGCTGGCTCGTCGACGGCTGGCGCACCTCGAAGGCGACCTGGAACGTCGTCCCCCAGCAGGTCACCTTCGCCCAGCGCAAGGACCGCACGACACCGGACTTCAAGGTCTCCATGGACTCCTGGGACGGCTACCCCGCCTCCCGGCAGCGCCTCCTCGACGGCTGGGAGTCCGCCGGCCGGGACAACCTCGTCGTCCTCACCGGTGACGTCCACGTCCACTACGGCTTCGACATCAAGAAGGACTTCGACGACCCGGCCTCGAAGACCCTCGGCACCGAGATCGTCACCAGCTCGATCACCAGCGGCAAGGACGGCTCCGACAAGCCGTCCAACTGGGCCACCTACCTGCAGGCCAACCCGCACCTGAAGTTCTACAACGGCCGCCGCGGCTACGCCGTGGTCACCCTCGGCAAGGACGCGGCGCGCGCCGACTTCAAGACCGTGTCCGCGGTGACCACGCCCGGCGCCCCCATCACCACGGCCGCCTCCTTCGTCACCGAGGCCGGCAACCCGGGCCTCACGCCTGCCTGATCTCTGACGGGCCGCCGTACGCAGCGGGACCCCGGGGGCGTTCCCCGGGGTCCCGTGCCGTTCGGTCCGGCCACCAGTGTGCGGAGAAGTGACGGCGTGGCGCTGACGTGCGAAGATCCGGCGTCAGGATTCGACCGACCGGGCCGACCGAGCGTGCGCCGGTGGTCGACGGTCCCCCGCGCGGACCCCAGGACCGGACGCCCGCCCCACCGCCGTGGGGCGGGCGTCCGGCCGTTCTGCCGGGCTCGTGGCCTCTGCCTCGCGCGGAGCCCGGAGCGCGGGTTCCCCGTGGTGGGGTGCAGGCGGCCCGGGCGCCGGCACGGACTTCCGGCCCCGGGTCGGCCTGCATACGGTGAGACCGGACAGCCGGCCGCCCTGTGACGTCGGGCCGTGAATCTTCGGGACCTGGCCACCCGCTACGACAAGACCGCCACCATCTCCCTTGCCGCGCGCCGCTTGCGGTTCGCGGCCTGGTCGGCCGGCCGCGGGATCAGCGACCGCATCCCACACCGTCGGTGGTGACTGCGGGTCGCCCGAGACGAATACGCCTTGTCGGCCAGGATCATGTCCGGTGGTGCTTGGACGCGATCGCGTCGATCACCTGCCAGTGATCACGTCACCACCCTCCCGCCTCGATGTCCGGTCCGGCGGCAGCGGCTCGATCTGCCCCAACTGGCATCAGTCAACGACAGACATCCACCAACGATCAGACAATCCGAGGGAAACGCCTAGTCCGCTTGCAGGACGAAGAACAGGAAGCAGAGGAAGCGCGGTTGGGCCGCGATGGCCTCGGGGAACAGTTCACGGGCGGCGGGGTCGGGATCCGGCTCGCTGATGGCCGCGATCCGGAAGCCTGCCGCGGTGAACGCATCGGTCATCGCATGCAGCGGCCTGTGCCAAAGCCTCATCAGGGCGGTCCGGCCGCCCAAGGTCCACTCGTCGGTCCAGGCGGTGGTGTCGAAATAGCCGTGCTCGGCTGCGCGGCCGGCCTCGCGGTGCATGGTGGCGATGGCGAAGGGATGGTCGACGGACGCGATCAGCCGGCCGCCGGGCTTGAGTACGCGGCGCAGTTCGGCCAGCGCCGGCCCCCAGTCCTCCAGGTAGTGCAGCACCAGGGACGCGACGACATCGTCGAACGTGTCGTCGGCGTAGGGAAGGGGGCTGCCAAGGTCGGCCACCTGCAGATCCGCCGCCTCGCCGAGCCGGCGCCGGGCCAGCTCCAGCATCCCGGAACTCGCATCGAAGCCGCTCACGAGGGCGCCACGGTCACGCAGCGCCGCGGACAGGGCCCCGGCGCCGCAACCGGCGTCGAGGATCCGCCGGCCGGCCACCTGCCCGGCGAGGGCCAGCATCGCGGGACGCTCGTAGTAGGCATTGATCAGGTTGGTCTCGTTCTCACTCGTGTACGCCTCGGCGAAGCTGGTGTAGTCGTTGACCTTCGGCGGATCCACCGTCACGGCCGACGGCGAGGTGCGCCCGTCGTGGCTCGCGTGCCCTTGCTGCTCGTCAGAAGTCATGGTGCGGGGGACGTCGGCCCGCAACAGTTCGGTTCCTGGTCCGAGCTATGAGGGGCATGACGGACGCGTCGACGTCGAGTAGCCCTGTGATGCCGGGAGGGTCAGTGCCGCGCCGGCGGCTTGACGCCGAACCAGTTGGTCGCGGCCATCCCGGAGGCCGCCTCCCGTTCCCCTGTGACGGTGAGGGCATCGAGGGTGGCGAACTGCTCCGTGTTCAGGGTCGGTTCGGCAGTCGCGGCGTTCTCGGCCTCTCGAGCGGCCCGCGCACGCTCCGTGATGTGACCCACCACTCTCGTCTCCTGATTGCCCGCGGCGGAAGTCGCACATTAGATTGTGTGGATAGAACGTTCTATCTACTTGCGTCCGTCGCCCGCACCACCGAAGGAGTAGCGATGTCCCACCGTCGCCCCGTTCGCCCCGTCCGTCTCGCCGTCGTCGGCGCGGTCGGTCTCGCCCTGGCCGCCGGACTGGCCACGACCGCCTCGGCGACCTCGGACCATCACGCCGAGCCGGCAGGCAAGCCGAAGCCCAAGCCGACCGTCGTCCTCGTCCACGGTGCCTGGGCGGACTCCGCCGGCTGGAGCGGCGTCGCCAAGCGCCTGCAGGCCGACGGCTACCCGGTCACCGCCCCCGCCACGCCGCTGCGCGGTCTGGGCAGCGACGCCGCCTATCTGGCGGACTACCTCAAGACGATCAACGGCCCGGTCGTCCTGGTGGGCCACTCCTACGGCGGCGCGGTCATCACCGATGCCGCCACCGGCAACCCCAACGTCAAGGCACTCGTCTACGTCGCCGCCTTCGCCCCCGACAAGGGTGAGAGCATCACGGACCTGGTGGGCAGGTTCCCCGGAAGCCACCTCAGCGACGACCCCGACGCCCCCCTGCCCACGGCGCTGAACGCGGTCCCCTTCACCCAGGCCGACGGCGGCACCGGCGTCGACCTCTACATCAAACCCGACAAGTTCCGCGACGTCTTCCTCAGCAACCGCGTCAGCAAGAGCAAGGCCGCCGCGCTCGCCGCGACGCAGCGCCCCGTCACCGCGCAGGCCGTCGGCGAGCCCTCGGCCGTGACTCCGGCCTGGAGGACCATCCCCTCCTGGTACCTCGTCGCCCGCGGCGACCGGACGATACCCCCCGCCGCCGAGCGCTTCATGGCGTCGCGCGCGCACGCCCGCACCATCGAGGTCGACGGCCCGCACGCGATCCACCTGACCGATCCCAAGGCCGTGACGCGTCTCGTCGAGAAGGCCGCGACCGCGCGCTGACCCACCCCCGCCCCCGGCCTCCTCCCGGCACCTACGGGAGGGGGCCGGGGGCCCGTGCGCAGGAGCCGGACTCAGGCCGCGGCCATGAGCACGGCGACCCCGTGCTCCAGGACGGCGCCCGCGGCCCGGGCGTCGCCGAGGTAGCCGGCCACCATCGCACCGTCCCGCATGGCCATCATGGCGTCGGCCGAACGTGCGGGATCGGCTGCACCGAGCCGCTGGAAGGCGTCCTGCAGCACCTGGAGGAACCAGGCGCGGTGTCGCAGCACCGCCTGGTGGGCGGGGCTTTCGGGGTCCGGGTACTCAGCCGTGGCATTGATGAACGGACAGCCCCGGAACCCGGCGCCGCACACTTCCTCACCTATGCCGTGCGCCACGGCGGCGAGGAAGTCGGAAGGCGAACCGATGCCTGTCTGCGCCGCGGTGATCCGGTCCCGGATCTCCTGATCCGTCGCCTCGAGGTAGGCACGCACCAGGTCGTCCTTGCCGGCGAAATGCCGGTAGAAGGTGCCGCGGGCGACGTCGGCCTCCGCCATGACGCGGTCCACCCCCACGGCCCGGATGCCCTCGCCGTAGAAGAGCCGGCTCGCCGTGCCCAGCAACCGTTCGCGGGCCTCGGAGGGGCGGACCGGCGCGGATGCGTGCGTAACGTTCGACATGGCTACAGCATAGAACGGTCTTTCTACTTCCGGGTGTGGATCTCGTTGCTGTGGCGCCACTCGCGTGGGAGCATGCGCTGTTCATCGCCGGTACCGCGGGACTGCCGCTCCGTGCCGGTGCGTCGTCGGAACCGGGTGGGGAACGTGGGCAGAGGGGTGGCGCGGGCAGCCGCGGCGGTGTGCGTGCTGACCGTGGCCGTTGTCGGATGCGGATGCGAGCGCGGGGGCGGGGACGGGGGTCTGGACGGTGCGGGGGCCTCGCACCCCGGGAGGCAGGCCGCGGCACCCGCGAAAGTCCTCGGTCACCGGGAACTGGAGCGGACCGCTCTCGGGTCGGGGGACGTCGACGGATTCAGCGTCGGCCCCGTGGTGGGCGACGTGGGGGCCGGTCAGCCGGTGGTGGGCCCGGTCGCTCCCGCCCCCGCGCGGTGCAAGCCGCTCAACGACATGACCGCGTTCGTCGGCAGGTACCAGCCCGTGTGGCAGGTCGCCAAGATCGTCAGTCGCACGTCCGATGAGGGCGACACGTCGTCCACGACGGTGGCGCTCAACTCCTACCGGCAGCAGGAATCGGTCAAGGTGATGACGGAACTGCGCGGTGCGGTGGACACCTGCACGAAGTTCGCGCCACCCGGGTCCTCGGTCACCGGCTGGACGTACTCGCAGATCCGCAAGCTGCCGGTTCCTTCGCTGGGGGACGACGCGCTCTCCTACCGCATGACGCTCGACATGCCCGCGGACGACATGGGCCCCGCGCACTCCGTCGTCTTCACCTACGTGGTGGTCCGGAGCGGAACGACCGTCACGACGTTCGCCTCGAACCTCTTCGGCGTGAACGGCAAACCCACCGAGGTCCCCCGGCGGGTCATCGACGCCCAGCTCAAGAAGCTGAGCCAGGCGTCGTCGGGCTGACGGACCCGGTGCCGGCGCCCGGGTGCGGTATCCGTCCGGGTCAGTTTGGGGCGGCGCTGAGCTGCTGCTGGGCCCAGGCCAGGTGCCATGTGTCCAGCGGCGTCCCGGAGTTCAGCTCCAGGCCGGGCACCGGCTCGAGACGTCCCCCGCGCAGTTCGGCCAGGAGGCGCTCGGCATCGAGGGAGGGGTAGTCGAGGTAGCCGCGGTCGTCACCACCGAAGAAGGTGGCCCGCAGCGCCTCGCGCAGCTCCGCGTTGCGGGCCAGGCGCTCGGGCAGGTCGGGGTTGGCGATGAAGTCGCGCCCGAAGCCGACGGCGTCGACGGTGCCGTTCTCCACGGCGCGCAGGGCCTCCTCGCGTGCGTAGCCGCCGGTCGCGATCAGACGGCCCGGGTAGCGCTCGCGGGCCCAGGCACTGTCGATGGAGTCGGCCGGCCGGCGCTCGGCCGTGGAGTCGTCGTTGCCGACGATGCCCGGCTCCACCAGGTGCAGGTACGCCAGGTCGCGAGCGGCGAGCGCGTCCACGACGTAGCCGAACAGGGCCTCCGGGTCGGAGTCGGCCATGTTCTGGAAGACGCTGCTCGGGGATATGCGGACGCCGATGCGGTCCGCCCCCACCGTCTCGATCAAGGCGTCGACCACCTCCAGCAGCAGCCGCGCGCGGTTCTCGACGCTCCCGCCGTAGCGGTCCGTGCGCCGGTTGGCGCTGTCCTGGAGGAACTGGTCGATCAGGTAGCCGTTGGCCGCGTGGACCTCCACGCCGTCGAAGCCGGCCGCCAGCGCGTTCGTGCCGGCCTGGGCGAACTGGGCGACGACGGCCTGGATCTCGTCGATCTCCAGCGGTCGCGGCGTCACGAAGGGCACGCGGCCCTCGTCGGTGAAGACCAGGCCGTCGATCGCGATGGGGGAGGGGCCGACCGGGGTCTTGCCGTCGGGCTGGAAGACGGGGTGCGAGGCGCGGCCGGTGTGCCACAGCTGCGTGACGATGGTGCTCCCCGCGGCGTGCACCGCGTCGGTGACGTGCTTCCACCCCTGGACCTGGGGGTCGCTCCACAGGCCCGGGATGCCGGGGCCGCCGACACCTTCGGCGGAGACGACGGTGCCCTCCGTGATGATCAGTCCGGCCGAGGCGCGCTGGGTGTAGTAGAGCGCCGCGGAGGGGCCGGGGCTGCCGTCCGGCAAGGAGCGGCTTCGCGTCATCGGCGGCATGACGAAGCGGTTGGACAGGGACAGGGCGCCGAGCCGGACGGGGGCGAACAGGGGGCTGTCGTGCATGGTTTGCTCTCCGGGAAATGGGGATGGGGCTGAGGAGCGGTGAAGGTGCAGGCCAGGCGGTTGTGGGGCCCGGAGGTGTGACGCCGGGTACGTGGCGGTCGCCGGACGGCGCGGGCGTCGGATCTGCCTCCCGGCCGCCGAGCCGTGACTTACGCCGCCTGGTACCGGCGGGTGTTGACCCTCCCGCCCAGCGACGTGGCCGCGCGGAGTGCCCAGTACGGGTCGCGGCGCAACTCCTGGCCGAGGAGGACGGCGTCGGCCTGGCCGGAGCGGACGACGGCCTGCGCCTGGGCCGGCCCGGTGAGGGGGCCGACGGCGGCGACGGGCATGCCGGTCTGGTGGCGGAGGAGGTCGCCGTCGGTGGGGACGTCCATCAGGTCCACGCCCCGGGCCTGCAACTCCTTGGCGAGGCGCAGGGTGTCGTCGGTGATCTCCTCCGGCCAGTCGTGGTCGGACGTGCGGAAGAAGACCGGCAGGTCCTGCGGCCACACGGCGCGGACGGCGTCGACGACCTCCAGGGCGAAGCGGGTGCGGCCGGCGAAGTCTCCGCCGTAGCCGTCGGTGCGGCGGTTGGTGTGCGGGGAGAGGAACTGGTTGATGAGGTATCCGTGGACGCCGTGGATCTCGGCGACCTGGAAACCGGCGTCCAGGGCGCGCCGGGCGGCGTCGGCGAAGTCCGCCACGATCCGGCCGATCTGCTCGGTGCTGAGCTGTTCCGGCGTGGTGGAGCCGGTGCCGAACGGGACGGCGGTGGGACCGCCGGGCGCCCAGCCGTACTGCCTGCCAGGGGCGCCGGGGAACCTTCGGTCGACCCAGGTCCCCTCGGTGGCGTCCCGATGCCCGGCGGCGAGCTGGATGCCGGGCACGGTGCCCTGGGACTTGAGGAATGTGGTGATCCGGCGGAAGGCCTCGACCTGGGTGTCGTTCCAGATGCCGAGGTCGTACGGACCGGTCCGACCCTCGGGGCTGACCGCGGTGGGTTCGTTGAGGATGAGCCCGGTGCCGCCGGTGACGCGCGCCGCCAGGTGGGCGAAGTGCCCGTCGTTCGGCACGCCCGCCTGCTCGCCGTCCGGTGGGGCGGTGGACTGGCACGTGGCGGCCATCCAGATCCGGTTCGGAACGGTCAGTGACCGGAGGGTCATGGGCTCGAACAAGGTGGTGCTCACGCAACTGCCTCCTACTGGATGGGGGAGTGGGTACCGGGCGAACACCCGGACGTCATCGCGCCCGGTGAGGCGTCCGCCGGTGCGGCTTGCTGGCTTGCGCCGGTCGTGTCGGTCCCTCTCAACCGTCACATTCCACGGTAGGGTATGGACGGTTATGTCCGGAATATCGAGATCCAGATGGTCCGAATCGGGGACAGCGATGCCGACCGTGCTGCCGATCAGTGCCTACGTCGTGCTCGGCCTGCTGAGCAAGCAGGACGGCGCGACCCCCTACCAACTCGACCAGAGGATCCGCCAGAGCATCGGGTACTTCTGGGTCTTCCCCCGCTCGCAGTTGTACGCGGAGGCCGGACGGCTGGTGCGGCGCGGACTGGTCGTCGAGCACCAGGAAGAGGGCGGCCGCCATCGCCGCACCCTGTCACTCACCGACGAGGGGCGACGCGAGCTGTGCCGGTGGCTCGCCGCCCCGACCCGGGCGATCACCGAGATCCACGACGAGGGGCTGCTGCGGCTGTACTTCCAGCCGCAGGCCTGTGACGCCGGCGGTCCCGGCGACGCGGACACGGTGGACGCGATCAGCCGGCTCGCCGCGGAGCAGATCCAGGCCCACGAGGGCCAACTCGCGGAGTACCGGCAGCTCGTCACCTCCGGACTGCTGCGCGCGGGCTCGCCCCAGCGGGCGACGGTGGAGGTGGGGTTGCGGTTCGAGCGCCTGATGATCGGCTTCTGGCACGAGATCGCCGCCTCGCCGGCGGACCTCATCGGCGAGGGCGCCGGGGAGGCGTGAACGACGGCGGCCGTCGCGTGTCGCATCCGTCCGCGCCGACCGGCGCGAGGGGACCCGGCGGACGTGCACCGGCGCGAGGGGACCCGGCGGACGTGCCCACCGCGGCGCGACAGGGCGGGAAGCCGGAACCGGCATCCCGTCCCACTGTCGGCGCTCGCGGCGCTCGTCCTCTGGATCCAGGCGTGCTTCCCCTACGTCCGCTGGCGCGGGCCGCTGCGGCTGCGGATCGGGGCCGACGGCATCGGTATGCGCGAAGTGTCCGGCGAGGAGGGGTACTTCCGGTGGCCGCAGATGGCCACCGTCACGATCGGGCGGCGGGCGTACGGCCCCGACCCCCGGCCGTGCCTCACCGTGTGGCCGCTGCCAGGCACGCACGCGGGCGAACACCCCAGCCACCTCTCCGACGGCCACCGGGCCTACGTGCTGGACCGGCTGGACCGCCTGCCCGGAGGCGCGGAGGCGGTCGTCCCGGTGCTGCGCGCGTACGCGGGGGAGCGGTACGCCGAGACGGTGTGACGCGGGCGGAAGAGGCGAGCTCGGGGCGACCGGCCGCGCACCTGACCGGCAGCAGGTCGTGCATCCCGTTCCAACGCGGTCCGAGGGGTCCCGGGCCGCTCCGGCGAACGCGGTCGACCGCAGCTGCTCCTGGGGAGCGGTGTGCCTGTACGAGCACTCCGGCTTCCCGAGCCCCGGGTCGGGCGCAGCCCGACCTGGGGGCCTCGTCGTGCCCGTGCCGACGCCTGGCCGGACCACGCCTGGCTGCCGCCCGCAGGCGTACGAAGCCGGATGCCGTCGCAGCGATGAGTTCCCAGGCGCCCACCGGTCTACCTCCCGACCGAGACGACCAACGCATCGGAAGTCAGACATGGGCCTGATCCACATCGAAATGTTCGCGACCCTCGACCTCGTCGGGCAGGCGCCCGGCGGCCCCGACGAGGACCCGGAGGGGTTCCCGTTCGGCGGCTGGCAGGCGCCCCTGCTGGACGAGGTCTCCGGGGCGCAGGTCGGTGCCGCGTACGAGGGCACGGACGCCCTGCTTCTCGGCCGGCGGACGTACGACATCTTCGCCGCCTACTGGCCGCACCAGAAGGGCGGCGAGGACGGCGAGATCGCCACGCTCTTCAACAGCGTCCCGAAGTACGTGGCCTCCCGCGGCAGGCCCGACCTCTCGTGGGCGGGGTCCACTCAGCTCGGCCCGGACCTGGCCGGCGCGGTGCGCGAGATCCGAGACCGGCACGAGCACGTGAAGGTCGTCGGGAGCCTGAACCTGGTGCAGACCCTCCTGCGTGAGAAGCTCTTCGACCGTCTCGACCTCTGGATGCACCCGATCGTGCTCGGCGTGGGGAAGAAGGTGTTCGACGGCGGCGCGGTCCCCACGAACGTCAGGCTCCTCGAACCGCCCGCCGCCAGCCCGACGGGCACCGTGTACCTGCGCTACGGGCTCGCCGACGGCACGCCCGGCACGGGGGACATGAGCGCACCCGATCGCGGCGTCGGGCGCGGCGACTGACGCCGGCGGTGCATGCGCCCGGTCGGCATTCCGTCACGGCGTCGGCGGTTCGAACCGCCGACGCAGCGACGAAGTGCCTCCCCGGCAAGCGGTGCGGATCCCCGTCCGGCTCCTTCGCCGCCGCGCGGGACGGAATCGTCTTCGACCGCTTGATGCCGCAACAGCACCGCCGTCACATCCGACTCGTCGCGTCATGGCGTCCCACGGCCGAGGGCGGCTCGTGCGGCATCAGTGGTCGTCCCAGTCCTCCACGAAGAACCGGGCTTCGCTGACCACGGTGTCCCCGGCTCTGGCGGCCCGCACGTACATATGGGCCCCGTCCGGTCCCAGGTCGCCGCCGCAGCCGATGAGCAGGTCGATCCGCTGCTTCTCGATGTACCGGGTCAGGTCCGTGTCGACTGCGGACAGCGTCCTGCCGATCAACTCCATTCCGGCGAAGGTGACCTGGGGGCCGGTCCGTCCGTGCACGGTCACGGCCGCCAAGGTGGGGAACCCCTCTAGGTGCCAGTAGTGGGCGGTCACCCCGGCGTCGTGAAACCGGTCCTCGTCCAGGTACCAATGCCCGGCCTTCCCGTGGACCGGCCACGGATAGTGGCCCTGCCGTTCGGCCGGTACCTCGCCGCCCAAGGCGGCCACGACCTGCTGCGGGAGCATCCCGAAGCGGAGCGGACCGATGCTCTCCAGCGGAGTGAAGCCCCAGTGCGGTCTGTCCTGCCCGGCCCTCACCGGCCATGCCCCCGGGTTCGTCTCCCGTTCGCGGACGTCCCGCCATTGGATGACCGGATCGGCCCCGTACGGGTCCCCGGCCAGCTCCGGGCCGACGAACAGGGCGCTGGTGATCACCGCGTCCCTCCGCACCGCGTACCCCTGCGGATCCTCCCCCCACTCCAGTGCGGTGCCCATGGAGACGCCCCACGCGGCGACCTCGGGATCACCGCTCCAGTTCACCCGGACCTCCACCCCCTCGCCACGGGCGAGATCGTGGATGCCCGCGCGCACCTCGGACGGGGGCCGGGCGATCAGTTCCACGTCCCGCAGCCGCACCCGCGGACCGTCGTGCGCCAGGATCGCGACAGCGGCCAGCCGCGTCCCCGGCCCGTAGATCGCGGTCACCCCCAGGTCCCCGTACCGCTGCCAGGACAAGGTGCATTCCCTGCTTCGTGACACGTGGACGTCCGCCCCGTCCAGCGCTGCCTTGACCTGGTCGGGACTCATCCCGAACCGCAGCGGACCCACACCCACCAGCGGATCGAGCTCCCACTGCGCACGCTCTTCGGGCTTCTTGTTCCGCCAGAACATCCCAGCCCCCACGAGGATCCGAACAGCCCGGCGCTCTGCCGGTGATCATGTCCGGCACCCTAGGCGCGCCCACTGACACGGAGGCCCTGGAGACATCGTCGGCGGCGGTTCGCGGCATGTCGCCGCCGGTCACCCCGCGACCGCGCCCGGAACCTCGTCGGAGGCGGCGGGCGTCGCGGCACCGGCGTCCTCCCAGGCGCGCAGGTACGCCTTGATCGCGTGCCGGTTGCGCTGCAGCACCTCGATGCGTCGCTCGATGCTGCTGAGCTGACGTCGCAGTCCGTCAAGGTCCTTCGCCGCCGGGCAGGACCGGACCTCCGTCCCCTCCTTCGCGGCATCGAGGCAGGGCAGGACCTCGCGGATCATCTCCGTCGTCAGGCCGGCTTCGAGGAGTTCGCGGATCTGCAGGACGCGGTCGATGGCGGGCTCGCCGTAGCTGCGGTACCCGTTGGCGCTCCGGAAGGGGTGGAGGATGCCGACCTCCTCGTAGTAGCGGAGCAGCCGCGGCGCGACACCCGTCTTCTCGGCCAGGTCCCCGATCTTCACATCGCCCTCCTTGGCTGGGCATCCGTACGGACGGTGCGCCTCGCCGCCGCACCGCGGGCGACCGGCGTCGCCGCTTGACCTTCACACTAATGGAAAGGTTTAGCTTCTTGCACGGCCCCGGAGCTGCCGGCGCGGGGTGACCGGGACCGTGCCGAGAAGATTGCGAGATCAACGATGCCGACAGGCTCCAGCAAGGGATGGACCGCTGACCGAATGGCCCCACAGGAGGGCCGCACCTTCGTCGTGACGGGCGCGACCAGCGGTCTCGGTCTGGTGACGGCGCGCGAGCTCGCCGCGCACGGCGGCCGGGTACTGCTCGCCGTCCGTGACACCGCACGGGGGGAAGCGGTCGCGTCCTCGCTGCGCGGGGCGTATCCCGGCGCCGAGGTCGCGGTGCGCCGGGTCGATCTGCTGGACGTGGACTCGATCCGCCGGGCGGCGGAGGAGATCGGCGAGGAGGAGTCCGTCGACGTACTGGTCAACAACGCGGGCATCTCCATGGTCGGGCACTCCGTGACCGCGCAGGGCGCCGAGCGCCACCTCGCCGCGAACCACCTCGGCCACTTCGCCCTCACGGCGCTGCTGGAACCGGTGCTGCGCCGGTCGCCGGCGCCGCGGGTGGTCACCGTGACGTCGTACATGCACGAGAAGGGCGAACTCGACCTGGACGACGCCGCGTGGTCGCGGAAGTACACGCCCCTCGCCGCCTACTCGGCATCGAAGCTGGCCAACGCGGTCTTCGGCGTGGAGCTCGCCCGGCGCGAGCGGTCGTCTTCGTCGCCGATCACCAGCGTTCTCGCGCACCCCGGCTACAGCAACACGCCGATGCAGAGCAAGGGCACCGGGCCCGTGGGGATCGCCATGCGCGTGTCCGGCAGGCTCTTCGCGCAGAGTCCGGAGAGGGGAGCCCTGCCCCAGCTCTACGCGGCGACCGAGCCCGATCTCGCCGCGGGCTCCTACATCGGACCTGACGGCAAGGGCGGACGATCCGGGCATCCCGTCCCCGTGCAACTGTCGGCGGCGGCCCAGGACCCGGAGCTCGGACGCCGGCTGTGGGAGCGCTCGCAGCAGCTGACCGGGGTCCGCTGGCACACCGCCTGAGTCCGTACGGGCCGTCCGCGGAGCGCCCACTGGGGCCGCGGGCCGGGCATGTGCGTGTTCCGCCCCACCCCGGAGCTTCAGGGGTGGGGCCGGGCGTGCCGCGTCACCAGGCGCTGGCGCCGCCGTCGACGGCGTAGTTCGCCCCGGTGATGTAGGAGGCTCGGTCGGAGGCGAGGAAGGCGGCGAGGTCGACGATCTCCTCGGGTCGGGCGAAGCGCTTGAGGAGGGTCTTGCCGGTGATCGCGTCGCGGGCGGTCTGGTTGTCGCCGAGGTCGCGGTCGCTGGCAGGGGTCAGGACGGGGCCGGGGCTGATGGCCACCGCGCGGATCCCGTGCGGGGCGCCTTCGAGCGCGAGTTGCCGGGTCATGCCGATGACGCCGGCGTTGGCAGCGGTGTGCCCGACCATCGGGGGGTTCTCCCCGGCGATCATGCCGGCCATGGAGGCGACGTTGATGATGACGCCGCCCCCGCGGCGCACCAGGTGGGGCCAGGCGAATTCCGAGACGAAGAAGGGGATGTCGAGTTCGCCGGTGATGGTGGCGTGCCAGTCCTCGACGGAGAAGTCGGGCAGCGGGCCGAAACGCAACGAGGCGGCGTTGTTGTAGACGACGTCGAGCCCGCCGTAGGCGGCCGCGGCACCTTCGACGAGGCGCCGCACTTGCTCGGGGTCGGTGAGGTCGACCGGAGCGATGCCGGTCATCTCGCCGCCCGCGCGGCGGACGAGTTCGGTCGTCTCCTCGTTGGCGTCGGGGTTGATGTCGGCTCCGACGACCTTGGCGCCTTCTCCGGCGAACACCTGGGCCGCGACGCGGCCCATGCCTCCGCCGGTGCCGGTGATCAGCACGATCTTGCCGTCAAGAAGAGGTGTCATGGGAGTGCTCCTGGTCTGTGCGGGTGTGCGGGTGTGCGCGTGCGGGTGTGCGATGCCGTGGCCCCCCCCGGGCGCTCGCTGCGGGCGGGCGCCCGGGGTGCGTGCCACGGCCTGGTGAGGCGGGCCGTGCGAGCGCTACTTCGTGGTGGGGGGAACGGTGCCGGGAGGCGTCCCACCGCGGAGCTCGTCCAGGAACACCCCGAAGTTGCCCTCCGACCAGTGCTCGACGGACTGGCCGTGGATGACGCGGTCGATGGAGATGCCGCTGAGCTGGACGTCGCGGCCGGAGGCGGGGATGCCGAAGACCGTGCCGGTGTGACGCCCCGCGAAGCTCCAGCGGGTGACGACCTTGTCGCCCTCCACGATCTGGTCCAGGACGGTCATCTTGAAGCCGGTGAGCCCGGCCTTGATGTTGAGGTCGCCCGTGATCCAGTCGTCCCGGTTCTCGGGGCCGTTGAAGCCGTGGAGCACCAGGTCCTTGGAGATGTAGCGGTCGAATCCGGCGGCCAGGTCGCCGTTGTAGCTGGCGTAGTACGCCGAGGTGACCTGCAGCGGCGAGAGGTAGTGGTGGTGGGCCGCGTGGCCGGACGAGGCGGCGTTCGGTGCCGGGCTCTGGGCCGCGGCCGGCACGGCCACGGCGGTCAGGGCGGCGGCGACGGCGAGGCCGGTCATGGCGGCCGGCACCTTCTTGCGTCCCATGGACGTGGGAGTGACGGGGGCGGATGCGGCCTCACGGGTCTTGTGGAAGATCACGGGGCACTCCTCAGCTGATCATCGGTGCCCGAGAGCACCGAAGTGATTGACGCGTCAAGCATCCCTCTCGAGCTTGACAAGCGTCAAGCGATTTCCGGTGGGGGCCCTCCCGCGGTCACCCGGCCGGTGACCGGCATGGAAGACTTGGATCACCGGCGATCGCCTCGCCATCCCGCCGGGGATTTCGGACGCGCGCGCCGCCCACCAGGCGCGATGCGCCAGTACCGGGGGCATCACCGGCGCGGTGACCGAGGGGGAGTGCGATCGACGTCAGCCGGCCGACGCCGAACGGAGCGATGCCAGAGTGACCGACGGAACACCGGATCAGGCGCCGGCGGCGACGGCGCGCGGGAAGTACGCCCCCGTCCGGCTGCGCGAGAGCGAGATCCTCCGGCGGGGCCTGGACACCTTCGCCGAGCTCGGCTACGCCGCCACCACCATGCGGGAGTTGGCCCGACGGCTCGGCGTGAGCCACAACTTCGTCCACGAACGGTACGGGTCGAAGGGCGACTTCTGGCGCGCGGTGGTGGACTTCGCGCTGCGGGACGCCCAGCCCGCGCTCGACCGGCTCCTGGCCGAGTGCCACGACGACGGCGAACGCCTACGGGCCGTCGTCGTCCACCTGTACCGCCTCGCCGCGAACGACTCCGCCATGAACCGGTTGCTCACCGACGAGTCGACCCGGGACTCCGGTCGCCTGGACTATCTCCACCAGCGGTTCATCAAGCCGTTCTGGGACAGCATCGAGCCGACGGTCGACGGCCTCATGACGGCGGGCCGCATGCCGCGCGTCCCCCCGCACGTCCTGTACTTCGCCGTCACGGGCCCCGCGCTGGCCCTGGCGCAAGACCCGATCGCCGACCGGCTCAACCCCGACGAACTCCCGACGGTGGAGCGCGACAGGAACACCATGGCCGACGCGCTCTCCGCGCTTGTCCTGCACGGACTGCTTCCGCCCTCGGACCACGGGCCCGTCACCGGCCGGTCCGGGCGGGCCTGACAGCCGGGGCGGTCGCGTCAGGAGGCGATCCTCGCCAGGGCCGCGGCGAGCGCCTTGAGGTCCAGGCCGTCGAGGTGGTCGAGGAAGCGACGCCGTACGGAGGCCAGATTGGTCGGCCACGCCTCCCGCAGCCGGGCGAGGCCGGCGTCGGTGAGGACCGCGTTCCAGCCGCGGGCGTCCTGGGTGTCCTTGACGCGCTGGACGAGCCCGTCGCTCTGCAGCCGGTACACGGCCCGCGTCATCCCGCTGAGCGACCGCTCGCAGGCGACGGCGAGATCGGTCATCCGCATCTGCCGCTCCGGTGCCTCGGACAGGTGCATCAGGGCCATGTACTCGGTCAGTGGAAGCCGCTGCTCGCGGACCAGATCGGCGTCCATGGCGCGGGGCAGGGCGTAGATGACGCGGTGCAGCGACCGGATGACCGCCTCTTCATCAGGGCTGAGGGGCGTGATTCCCTCCGGGGCCGCTTCCTGCTGCGGCATGACGTCAGACATGACTCAAGATTACTTGCTTCGAGAAGTAAGCGAACGCTTTTTCGCCGTGATGCGGCTCGCATCCACGGCGGCCGCCGAGCAGAAGGCGATCGCGCGGTGCGCCGTGACTGCCTACACTCCCGGGCATGTCATGCCGCATCAGCGAGCTGGTCATCCACGCCGCCGACGCCGAGAGGCTCGCCGCGTTCTGGAGCGAGGTCCTCGGCTACGTCGAACTCGGCCGGGAGGACGACGGAAGCATCGAGATCGGGCCGCCCGGCGTCGGCTTCGGCGGCCCGCAGCCCACCCTCATCCTCAGCCCGAGCAGCAATCCACGGACCGGGAGGCTCCCGCTGCACATCGACGTCAACCCGGTCGACCGCGACCAGGACGCCGAGCTGGAGCGCTTGCTCGCGCTGGGCGCGAGGCCCGCCGACGTCGGCCAGACCGGCACCGAGAGCTGGCACGTGCTGGCCGACCCGGAAGGCAACGAATTCTGCCTCCTGCGCCGCAGGCTCCAGCCCCTCTGACACCACGGGGTCCGGGGCGGCCGGGGGAAGCCGGGTTCCGTCGGCTCAACGAGTCAGAGCCTGGGCGCGCAGGCGGGTGAGGATCCGCGACAGGAGCCGGGAGACCTGCATCTGCGAGACGCCCAGGTGGGCGCCGATCTCGGCCTGGGTCATGTCGTGCCCGAAGTGGAGGGAGAGGATCAGCCGATCCCGCTCGGACAGCTGCCGGATGAGGGGCTTGACCGCCTCGATGTCGTCGACCTTGCCGTAGGCGGCGTCGTCGTAGCCCAGGCGCTCCGCCCAGGCAGTGCTGCCGTCGTCGTCCTCGGTCGCCGGCGCGTCGAGCGAGGCGGCCGAGTAGGCGTTGGCGGCGGTCAGGGCCTCCAGCACCTGCTCCTCGGTGATCTCCAGGCGGGACGCCAGTTCGGCCGTCGTCGGGGCCCGGTCCAGTTCGGCTTCCAGGGCGTCGGTGGCCTTGGCCACCTCGATGCGGAGTTCCTGCAGGCGCCGGGGCACGTGGACCGACCAGCTGGTGTCGCGGAAGAACCGCTTCATCTCGCCCACGATGGTCGGCACCGCGAAGGTCACGAACTCCACGCCGTAGGCGGGATCGAACCGGTCGACCGCCTTGATGAGGCCGATCGTGCCCACCTGCACGATGTCCTCCATCTGATCGGCGCGCTGGGAGAACCGGCGGGCCGCGAAGTGCACCAGCGAGGTGTTCATCTCGATGAGCGTGTTGCGCACGTACTGGTACTCGGCTGTGCCCTCCTCCAAGGCCTGCAGCCGGGCGAACATCACCTTGGAGACCTGCCGGATCTCGGGCGGCGTCATATTGCCCGGCACCTCGGGAAGCGCGTCCGCAGCGCCGTGCTCCTGCGTCGCCGCGACACTGCCACCGGCCACTGCGATCTGCATCTCGGCAACCCTCCTCGTCGGTATGTTCCAGCCTGCACCCTCGGTGCGTCACCCGCCTACCCCCGCCCAAGCCCGGCAGTCCACGGGTTCCCGCGCACGAGTGAGTCACGAGTGAGTGGTGTTTGCGACGCCGCCCAGCGGTCAGGCGAACCACAGAACATGACCTCGATACCTGGGAAGGTGAGCAGCATGGCCGCCAATGAGAAGGCCAAGGCGAAGACCGAGCAGGCCGTCGGCAAGGCCAAGGAGGCCGCTGGAGAGGCCGTGGGCAACGAGCGGCTGACCGCCGAGGGCCGCATGGAGCAGGCCAAGGGCGACGCGCGCCAGGCCAAGGAGAAGATCAAGGACATCGGCCGGCACTGACGACCGGCACCGAGCTCATGTCCGTGGGGCGGCCCGAGCGGGTCGCCCCACGCTCATGCCCGGTCTCACGGCCCGTCAGGCAGGCGTCCGAAAGGGGCTATGCTGCCCCGCACCAGCCAGAGAGCGGACGGGATCCAGGGCGCCGGCCCCGGCCCCGGCCACGGTCCCAGCGGGAGCGAGTGCCCCACCCGGGCGCGGGGCTCGCCTCGAGAACGAACGGAACACCGCGCATGCCTCAGCCGTCCCAACGTCGTATCGCCATCTTCGGCGCCGGCTACATCGGCCTGGTGACCGGGGCCTGCTTCGCCGAACTGGGTCACGACGTCGTGGTCCGTGACGTCCAGCCGGAGAGGATCCGTCTCCTCGAGGCGGGTGACGTGCCGATCTACGAGCCCGGCCTCGGAGACCTGATCGCCCGCAACAAGGAACGGCTGACGTTCACCCTGGACGCAGAGGTAGCCGTCAGGGACGCCGAGGTCGCCTACGTCTGCGTGGACACCCCGCCCACGGCGTCGGGGGACGCGGACCTGTCCCGGGTGTGGTCGGTGATCGACGCGCTGAAGACCGCGTCGCACCTGGCGGCGGTCGTGGTCAAGAGCACGGTGCCGGTGGGCACCGCGGTGCGGGTGCGCGCCGCCCTGGACGCTGCCGGCCTGACGCACGTCGGCTACGCCTCGAACCCGGAGTTCACCGCCGAGGGCAAGGCGGTCGGCGACTTCCTGCACCCGGACCGGATCGTCATCGGCGTGGACGACCCGGCCACCGCCGACCTGGTCAGGAGCCTGCACCACGGCATCGACGGCCCCGTGGAGGTGATGGACACCGCGTCCGCCGAGATGGTCAAGCTCGCCGCGAACGCCCTGCTCGCCACGAAGATCACGTTCACGAACGAGATCGCGACGATGTGCGAGGCGACCGGAGCCGACATCGAGCACGTGACCCGCGCGATCGGCCTGGACCACCGGCTGGGCCCGTACTTCATGCAGGCGGGCCTCGGCTACGGCGGCAGTTGCTTCCCCAAGGACTCCAGGGCGCTGCGGGCGATGGCCAGCAACGCCGGCTACGCCTTCCAGCTGCTGACCGCCGTCATCGAGGTCCACGACCTGCAGCCGCGGCGGGCGATCCAGCGGCTGAAGGCGGAGCTGGGCGGCCTGGGCGGCACGACGGTCGCCCTGCTCGGCATGGCCTTCAAGGCCGGTACGGACGACATGCGCGAGGCGCCCAGTACGGTCATCGCGTCCCGGCTGCTGGCCGAGGGCGCCACGGTCCGGACCTGGGACCCCCTCGCGCAGCCCGGCGACGTCGAACCGTGGTCGTCGACGACCCGCCACGCCACCCCTCTGGAGGCGATGACCGGGGCCGACGCGGCGCTGATCGTCACCGAGTGGCCCCAACTGGCCGAAGTGCCCTGGGAGCAGGCCAGGGACGTCATGCGCCGGCCGCTGGTGTTCGACGGCAGGAACGTGCTGGACCCGGCCGGCATGGCAGGGCTGGGCTTCACGTACATGAGCGTGGGCCGTCGCACGGTCTCCGGCTGACGGCTGACGGCCCGCGGGGGCCGGAGCGCCGGGAGCCCGGGCCGGCCCGCCGGCGTGGTCGCCCGATCAGCTGTTGAGGCGGCGCAGTGCCACGGTCCGCCGGGCATCGCGTGTCTTCGCCGTGGCGGGGGGTCGCGTGGCTTCTGCGCGTGCCATCGCAGCGAGGCGCGCGAATTGCTCACCCATGCCCCTGGTTCCGCTCAGCGGGGTGAGGCCGTGCGGCCACACGGCCTTGGCGAGCGCGACGTGACGGGCGCCGCCGAGGATGACGACGGGGTCGACGGTGGCGATCCGGAGGTCTTCCGCCTGGGCGCGGAGAACTGCGTCGGTGACCGCGTCGGCGTGCCCGTGCGGGGTGTCGTACGGGTCGATCTCGTCGTCGAGGTCCAGCAGGCCGTACCGGGCGGAGAGGATCACGAGCCGGTCCGGTTGGAGCGCCTCGGCGGCCTTCCGGCACGCGCGGTGGTAGCTGCCGATGTACATGTCGGCCGCCCTGGCCCGGTGGTCCAACTTGCGGGAGCCGCAAGGGATGACGACCAGCTCCGGTCGGAAGCCGTCGGTGTACTGCGTCGGAGTCATGCAGGTTCCTTCCGGGTCCGTCTGCGCTCGGACGCGACGGACGCGAGCTCTCGCGCGGTCCGTCCTCGTCCCGTGCCACGAGGTGCAACACGGCGGGGGGAGAGGGCCGTAGCGGAAGGACATGCCATCGGGCCCTCACATCCGGACGTACCGCGGAGCGGGGCGGGTCCAATAGGTGACCGGTCGTATAGTTCTCGTATGGGAAGCACCAGTGGCTCCAGAGTGAAGATTCTGAGCGCCGCTCACACGCTGTTCGACCAACGCGGCTACGCGGCGCTGGGGCTGGCGGAGATCTGCAGGGCGGCCGGAGTGCCCAGGGGCAGTTTCCACTACTTCTTCGCCTCCAAGGAGGCACTCGCGCTCAGCGTCATCGACGAGCACTGGAACGCGCAACGACGCGCCTGGCTCCGCCTCCTCGATCCCGACGCGGAACCCCTGTCGCGGTTGCGGACGCTCTTCGAGGCCACCAGCGCCCAGCAAGGTGCGGGACAACGGGACTGCGGCATCGTCGCGGGCTGCATGTTCGCCAACTTCGCGGTCGAGTCGGGCGAACTGACGGAAGTCGTCCGCGAACGCCTGCGGGAGATCTTCGAAGCGCAGGTCGGCATGGTGGAGTCGGTCGTCGTCGAGGCCTTGCGGCGGGGCGAGGTGACGGTCCCGGACACGCGGGCGGCCGCCCGTTCCGTGGTGGCACAGCTCGAGGGCCGGGTCCTGTTCGCCAAGCTCTACAACAGCACGGCGCAGCTCGGCCCGCTGTGGGTCAACTGCCTTGCGCTGCTGGGTGCCCGCAGCCCTCGGGCGCCCGCCGCATGAGACGGCGTGGTGCCGGTGTGCGGCCTGGGAGGTTGTGCCTCTCAGGAGGGAGCAAACAGGTCGTGGCGTCGGCGCGGGTCGCGCGCGCACGATGGCAGGTGGAAAGCCGGGGAACGGCGGTTCCGCCGTCGTCGTCCTGGGGTCCTCGGGGAACCGCGGCGACCGCGGTCCGCGCGGCGCATGACCGGGAGGTGTCCCATGTTTCACAAGCAGCCTGGAGCGGGTCCGCTCACGGTGCTGGTGTTCGTCTTCCCGGGGGTGCGGCTGCTCGACGTGACGGGCCCCATCGAAGTCTTCGCCTCGGCGAACGAATGGGGCGGACCGTACCGGGTGCAGGTCGTGTCCGAGGACGGGGCGGAGGTGGTCACCGCCGCCGGGACGCGTCTCAGTGCCGACCTGTCCGTCGCCGACGTGCACGAGACGTGCGACGTCCTGGTGGTCCCGGGCGGCCCGGAATGGGAAACCGTGATCAAGGACGACGCCCTGCTGGACGCCGTACGGGGACTGAGCGGGAAGGCTCGCTGCACGGCATCGGTGTGCACCGGGGCCTTCCTGCTGGCCGCGGCCGGGCTGCTGGACGGCCGGCGGGCGGCGACGCACTGGAGGCAGACCCGGGAACTGGGGCTGCGCTACCCGTCCGTGGAGGTCGAGCCGGACGCCATCTTCGTCCGCGACGGGAAGATGATGACCTCGGCCGGCGTCAGCGCCGGCATCGACCTGTCCTTGGCTCTCGTCGAGGAGCACTACGGGGCGGAGGTCGCCCGGGCGGTCGCCAAGGACATGGTCGTCTTCATGCAGCGACCGGGCGGCCAGTCCCAGTTCAGCGCGCGCTCCCGGCTGCCGCACCCGCGCCAGGAGATGCTCCGCGAGGTCCTGGACTCGGTAGCGGAGAACCCCGGGGACAACCACTCCCTGACGGCCATGGCCCGCAGGGCCGGCGTCAGCGTCCGGCACGTCACGCGGCTGTTCTACGACGAGGTGGGCACCAGTCCGGGACGGTACGTGGAGCAGGTCAGGCTGGAGGCCGCCCAGGCGATGCTGGAGACCGGTGACGACCCCATGGCCGTCGTGGCGCGGCGCACGGGATTCGGCTCGCCCGAGTCCCTGCGCCGGGCGTTCGTACGACACTTGGGCGTGACGCCGGCGGCGTTCCGGGCCAGTTTCCGGACGACCGGCCTGGGCGCCGGGGACCTGAGCCCGAGGGCGGGCGCGTAGCACACGGCGATGTGCGTCATGGCCGGCCGTGAGCGAGGCCACGGGCAACAGGCTTCCGGGAGTTGAACGCTTGGGAAACAGCGGCCCTCGGCCGTTGTGAAGCCTCCTTCTCGGGTAGGAGTCGCAGGCGGACGTCGGCGGCCCGGAGCGAGCAGAAGGCGATCACCATGACTTCCATCGGTCCGACTCCCGAACCCGGTCGGCGCGGGCGACGTGCGCCGGCCTGCCCCGAAGCAGAGGTGCCGCGGGCACGGAGCGCGGTGGAGGACACCGAGGCGGTGCATCCGGAGCCGACACCCCTGAACGACGATGAACACGCCTGCACGCTGCCGCACTTCCACAGCGCCCTGTCCCTCATGCGGCGAAGGGTGCGGAAGATCCTGGCCGAGTGGGAGATGGCCCCGCCGGTCGCCGAGGACGTGCTGCTGGTCATATCGGAGCTGGCCACCAACGCCATCGTGCACACCGACGGCCCCGCGGGCCTGCGTCTGTCGTGGACCGAGGTCGACGGGCGCAGCGCGCTGCGCGTCGAGGTCACCGACTCGGGTCCGTCGGAAGGGCTCCGCGCGGCGGCGGGCGCCACCGACCCGGACGAGCACGGCCGGGGCCTCGGCATCGTCAGGGCCCTGTCGGCCCGGCACGGCGTCCGTTCCGACTACGCCGGATTCACGCACTGGGCGGACCTGTTCGCCGCTTAGAGACCTTCGCGCCGCGGCTCCGTCCGGTCAGCCGACCCGGGAGGCGCAGGCGAGGAACGGTCCGGCCGCCTTGCTCCACGACTCGCCCCGGGCGAGAGCGGCAGTGCCCTCCGTACGGAGTGAATCGACCACGGGCGTGAGGAAGTCCGCCCACCAATGCTCTACGGCCTCGGGCTTCAGGCCGATCGTGGCGACCGCCGCGCGCACCCTGTCCTCGAGGACCGCGGCGCCCTCGTCCAGGTCGGTTCCCGACCACTCGTCCACGTGCTGGGCCACCAGAGCCCAGGAGATCCGGATCATGCGCCGGATCGTACGGCCCGCGGCCGGCACGCCGTCGCAGCGGCCCCCTACGACGGACACCCCCGGGAGGACGGTCCCAGGGGTGTCGTACGCCGTCGCGGGAGTGGTCAGCGGAAGGCCGACTCCACGAGCTCCTTCTGCTGCGCGGCATGCCGCCGGGCGGAGCCCACCGCGGGGGCCGAGGCGGACGGCCGGCTGACGCATCCGAGGGGGCGGCCCGCCAGCCGTTCCACGTGCGGCCTGACGAAGGACCAGGCCCCTTGGTTCTCCGGCTCCTCCTGCACCCACCGCACCTCGGCGTCACGGGGCAAGCGGGCGAGCTCCGCGCCGAGTTCCTCGTCCGGGAAGGGGTAGGGACGCTCCAGCCGGATGATCGCGGTGTCCCGCAGGCCGGCGTTCCGCCGGTACGCGTCCAGGTCGTAGAAGACCTTCCCCGAGCACAGCAGCACGCGCCGGGCCTGTGCGCCGTCGACGTCCCGGTCCGGTACGACCGGTCGGAAGGAGCCCGTGGTGAAGTCCGCCAGCCCCGAGGTGGCCTCCTTCAGCCGCAGCATCGACTTGGGGGTGAACACCACCAGGGGCCTCCTGCGCTCACCGAGCGCCTGCTGCCTGAGCAGGTGGAAGTAGTTCGCGGGCAGCGTCGGGACGGCGACGGTCATGTTCCCCTGCGCGCACAGCTGGAGGAACCGCTCGATCCTGCCGGAGGAGTGGTCAGGACCCTGTCCCTCCAGTCCATGGGGCAGCAGCAGCGTCACCCCGGAGCGTTCGCCCCACTTCTGTTCCGACGACGCTATGTACTCGTCGACGACGCTCTGCGCGCCGTTGGCGAAGTCGCCGAACTGGGCTTCCCACAGCACCAGCGCGTCGGGTCGCTCCAGCGAGTAGCCGTATTCGAAGGCCAGGGCCGCCATCTCGGACAGCATCGAGTCGTAGGGGGAGAAGCCCGCGCTGTCCGCGCCGAGGCCGTTCAGCGGGGTGTGCTCCGCGCCGGTGCGCCGGTCGGTGAGCACCGCGTGACGCTGGCCGAACGTGCCGCGGCGGGAGTCCTGTCCTGACAGCCGCACCGGCACCCCCTCCATGAGCAGGGAGCCGATCGCCAGGGTCTCGGCGGTGGCCCAGTCGATCGTGCCGGCGTCCAGCATCGTGGCGCGCCGGTGGAGCTGCGGCAGGACGCGCGGGTGCACGGTGAAGTCGGCGGGCTGCCCGGTCTGGGAGGCGATCACATGCCGGGCGGCCGCCTCCGTGATCGCGGTCGGCACCGGCACCGCGGTGTCGTCCCGGTGGTCCGCGGGGGTGGCGGGCTTCGGGGAACCGGCCGCCGTCAGGGCCCGCGTCTCGGCGAAGGCCTGCTCCAGGCGCTCCCGGTAGTCCCGCAGGGCGCCTTCGGCCTGCCGCTCGTCGATGGCCCCCCGGTCGACCAGGGCCTGGGCGTACAGCTTGCGCACCGAAGGCGTGGCGTCGATGCGGTCGTACATGGCCGGCTGGGTGATGGACGGGTCGTCGACCTCGCTGTGCCCGTGGCGCCGGTAGCAGATCAGGTCGATCACGACGTCCTTGTGGAACGCCTGGCGGTAGTCGAAGGCCAGGCGTGCGATCCGCACGACGGCCTCGGGGTCGTCCGCGTTGACGTGGAAGATCGGGGCCTCGACCGTGCGCGCGACGGCGGTGGCGTAGGTGCTGGAGCGGCCGCTGGCGGGCGAGGTCGTGAAACCGAGCTGGTTGTTGATGACGACGTGCACCGTCCCGCCGGTGCGGTAGCCGGGCAGCTGCGACATGTTCAGCGTCTCGGAGACCACGCCCTGCCCGGCGAACGCGGCATCGCCGTGGACGACGACCGGCAGGACGGGGAACGCCGCGCCGTCGCCGTCGGCCAGGTCCTGCTTGGCGCGCACGACCCCCTCGGCCACCGGCCCGACGATCTCCAGGTGGGAGGGGTTCGCCACGACGGAGACGGCGATCGCGCCCCCGTCCAGGGCGTGGTAGGTCCCTTCCGCGCCGAGGTGGTACTTCACGTCGCCGGTCCCCTGGGCCGACAGGATGTCCACCGCGTCCTCGAACTCGTGGAAGATGTTCCCGTACGACTTGCCGATGATGTTGGCCAGGACGTTGAGCCGGCCCCGGTGGGCCATCCCGATGACCGCCTCCCGCATCCCGTGCCGGATGCTGCGGAGCAGCAGGGCGTCGAGCAGCACGATCGCCGACTCGCCGCCTTCGAGCGAGTACCGCTTCTGGCCGACGTACTTGGTCTGCAGGAAGGTCTCGAAGGCCTCCGCGGCACCGAGCCGGTAGAGGACCTGCAACTGGTCGGCACGGTCCGGCCGGGGCGAAGGCGCCTCGATCCGCTCCTGCACCCAGCGGCGCTCCTCGAAGGCCTGGATGTGCATGTACTCGGCGCCCACCGTCCCGCAGTAGGACCTGCGCAGGACGTCCAGCACGCCGCGCAACGTCATGGTGTCGCGCCCGGCGAAGCCGTCGACGACGAACTCCGCCTCCAGGTCCTCGTCGCGCAGCCCGAAGGCCGCGATGTCGAGCTCCGGGTGCGTGGTCACCCGACCGGCCGCCAGGGGATTGGCGTCGGCCACCAGGTGTCCGCGTACGCGGTAGGCGTGGATGAGCGCGGCGACGCGCACGGCCTTGGCCGCCGCTTCTCGCGCGTCCTCGTGCGCGGACGGCGTGCCGGCACGCTCCTGACGTCCGGCGGTGGCGGCGGGGGAGACGAAGAAGTCCCTCCACTGCTCGTCGACCGATCCGGGATCGCGCAGGTAGCGCTCGTACAGTTCGTCCACGAGCCATTCGTTGAGGCCGAATTCCGGTCCGTGGAGTGCCGGTTCTTCGGCGCTGGATGTCGACGCCACTGGGTGGATCGCCTTCTTTCCTCATTCGGGACAGCCGATGGCGGGCGCAATCGCAAGGGCCCCGTCAACCGCGCATGGCTCCCGGTGGGGGAGCGGCCCCGTCCCGTGCCGGCGGGGTGCGCGCATCGCTGACCGTGTGGCACCACCGACCTTAGGACGGTGCCGGGCCGACGCCGAGGGCCGAAGGTGCCGGGGAGGCGTCACATCAGGACGTTCCCCCGCGCCGTGCCGGGCCGGTGCGTCCGGCGCCCGCTGGGTTCCGCGGGCCGGACGTCCTCATGTGAGGGTGTCATGGCACGCGCAGTGATACGGAGGGAGCCGAACGTCACCGTAACGTCGTAGGGCCAACGAGCCGACGGCTGCGGCCCCGGCCCGTGAGCTGTTGGGCCTGGGGGCCGGTGTGCCGATTGCCGACGGCGATTCCCGATGCGAGGAAAGAAGCGTTCTCCGCCGTGACATCCGACCCCAGCGATACCCGGTCCCTCCCGCCCCGGAGCGACGCGGGGCCCCGGCACGCCACCCATGCACGTCCCCGGCTGCCGGCCTTGACCGGGACGCGACGTCCGCACCTGGGCCCCAGCTGGTTCGCGGCGGTCATGGGCACCGGCATCGTCGCCAACGCGGCGGTCACCCTGCCGCGGAGCTCCGCCTGGCTGCGCGACGCGGCCACGGTGGTCTGGGCGGGCGCCGCACTGCTCCTGGTCGTCCTCGCGGCCGGCTACCTCAGGCAGCGGACGCTGCGGGTGCACGCCGGCGATCCGATGCTGGCGCCGTTCCTCGGGGCCCCTCCGATGGCACTGCTCACGGTGGGGGCGGGCGCGCAACTGCTCGGCCGGCAGGTGCTCGGAGCGCGTACGGCCCTGAACGTGGACTGGGCGCTGTGGTCACTGGGCACCGTACTCGGCCTGGCGGCGGCCTGCGCGGTGCCGTACGTGATGGTCACCCGGCACCGCTTCGCTCCGGACGCGGCGTTCGGCGGCTGGCTGATGCCGGTGGTGCCGCCGCTGGTCTCCGCGGCGACGGGCGCCCTGCTGGTCCCGCACACACCGGCAGGGCAGCCGCGGCTGGCCCTGCTGCTCGGCTGCTACGCGATGCTCGGGCTCGGCCTGGTGGCGGTCCTGCTGGTACTGGCGATGGTCTTCAGCCGGCTGGTCCACCACGACGCACCCACGGGAGCGGTGGTGCCCACGGTGTGGATCGGCCTGGGCGCCGTCGACCAGGCGGTCACGGCGATGGGCTCGCTGGCCACGGCGGCGCCCACCGCGCTGCCCGCTCCGTACGCCCGGGCCGCGGCGGCGTTCGCGCTGCTGGGCGGAATCGGGCTGTGGGGCTTCGCGATGCTGTGGCTGGTGCTCGCCGCGGCGCTAACCGTACGGCAGCTGCGCGCGGGACTCCCCTTCGCGCCCAGCTGGTGGTCCTTCATCTTCCCGCTCGGTGCCTGCGTCACCGGCACGGGTGCCCTCGCCACCCGCACCGGATCACAGCCCTTCGTGTGGACCGCCGTCGTGCTCTACGTCCTGCTCGTGGCGGCCTGGGCGGTGGTGGCCTGGCGCTCGCTGCACCACGCCGCCGGCCACGTCGCCCCGCGGGGCGTCCGCAGGGAAGCCCGGACGTGAACACCTCCGTGGGTCGCCTCAGCCCGTGGTGGGACGCGGGGCGCGGGGGTGGATCCTCGCACGCTGCACCTGCGCGTGATGGGGTTCCTGCACGCCGGCCTCGGTGACGTGGAGGACGGTGCCGCGCACCGCGGTGGCCGTGGGCGAGGCGAGCCCGTCCGCCGCCGTGAGCACCGTCGCCCGGGTGCCGTCCGGGTAGATCACGTCGACGCGGTTCGCGGCGTTGACCGCGGACAGCACCACGTCGGACCGGTCGGACCGGTCGCCGAGGAAGCTGAAGTCGTCCATGCCGGCCGTGCCCCCGGCCACCTGGTGGAGGGTGCCGGGAGCGGCGCGAGGGCCTGGTCGGTGAGCCGGTGGAGCGCCTTCCCGCCTGCCGTGGGTACGGCCCGGATGGTGCCCTTGCGGCTGTCCGCGACGTAGAGGGTGCGCGCGCCGGGGTCGACGGCCAGTGCGTTGGGCAGGCCGTCGGCCGGCAGTGCGGCGATGCGGCGGACGGTGCGGCTGCCCGGGGCGAGCTTCCGGACGCCGGCGCGCGCGGGGTCGCTCGACCAGAGGGTGTGGTGGACCGTCCCGTGGGCGCCGCGGGTGTTGCCGGTGAAGGTGTCGCCCAGGACGCCGGTCACCAGCACCGTCCGGTGCCTGCCGGAGGCGCCGAGGCGCACCAGTTCCGGGGGGCTTGCCGGCGAAGCTTCCCCGCATCGAGAGGGTCAGCGACCCGTCCGGGTCGACGGTGATGTTCTCCGGCGCGTCACCGGTGGAGAAGCCGGACGCCGCCACGGTCCCCGGCGAGCGCCGCTGGGGGGTGAGAAGGCCGATCATCGCATCTTTCGTGTTCGGGAACGTCCGGGCAGGTCGCCGTGCCCCCGCCACGCGGGGCCGTCGCTCGCGGGTGGCGGCCGGTGGAAGCGACTCTTCCGCCGCGACCGCGACGGTGGCAGGCCGCACCGGGCCGGGGAGCGGCGTTCCGGGGTGCCGTACGGCCAGGCATGGTGCGACCGCCGCGTGCTTGACGCGTCAAGCACTCTGTTAGGGTGAGGACGGCAGTCCGGAAGGCGCGCTCACGCTCTCCGGCGATGGTCCGTCCCGGCGGACCCGGCGCGTGACCGCGTCGTACGTCCACCGGAGGAAGGTCATGGCACCCGCAGGATTCGAGACGGCCGACGACACGGCACGGCGGGCGGGCAATCCGCTGCGCCGGCTCACGATCGACGAACTGCGGCGCCGCAAGGGCATCAAGTGGCGTCACCATCCGGCGGACGTCCTGCCGCTGTGGATCGCCGACATGGACGCGACCCCGGCCCCCGCGGTCGTGGACGCGGTGTCCCTGGCCTTCGAACGCGGGGACACCGGCTACCCGCCCTTCGACGCGACGATGGCGGAGGCCTGGGACCAATTCGCCGCCAAGCGCTGGGGATGGCGCATGGCGACGGAGCGGACGATGGTCGTCCCCTCCGCCCTGACGGGCATCGCCGAGACGCTCAAGGTGACGACGGAGCCCGGGGACGTGGTCGTCGTCAACTCCCCGGGGTACGGGCTCCACCGGCACATCGCGGAGGGACTGGGCCGCCGCGTCGTGGAGGCCCCGCTGGGACCCGACCACCGCATCGACCTCGAGGCGCTGCGGGCCGCGTTCGGCCGGACGGCCGACGGCGGCCGCCCCACGGTCTTCCTGCTGTGCAGCCCCCACAACCCGACCGGGACGGTCCATACGGCGCAGGAACTGGCCGCGGTGGCGGGACTGGCGCGGCAGTCCGGGGTGCGGGTCGTCTCCAACGAGATCCACGCGCCGCTCGTCCCGTCCGGCGCGCACCATGTGCCGTACCTCTCGGTCCCCGGCACCGAGGACGCCGTCGCCGTCTACTCCGCCTCCAAGGGGTGGCACCTGTCGGGCTTCCGCGCCGGAATGCTCGCCTGGGCGCAGGAGGCGGACGACGTCCTGCGACGCATCCCCCTGAGCGTCGCCCATGAGCTGAGCGGCATCGGCGTCATCGCCCAGACCGCCGCCCTGCGGCTCGGCGGTGGCTGGCTGGACGCGCTGCTCGCCGGCCTCGACGACAACCGCCGCCTCCTCGGCGAACTGCTCGAGCGGCACCTTCCCGGCGTCCGGTACCACCGGCCCGAGGGGACGTACCTGGCGTGGCTGGACTGCCGCGCCCTCGGCCTCGGCGACGATCCCGCGGCCGCCTTCCTGGAACGCGGCCGGGTCGCCCTCTCCCCGGGCCTGGAGTTCGGCTCGGGCGGCGCGGGGCACGTACGCCTCAACTTCGCCACGTCGCCGGAGATCCTCACCGAAGCCGTCCGCCGGATGGGCACGCTGGCCTGATCCCGGCCGGCCCCGGGCCGCCGCCCGATCCTCGCCGTCTCCGTGACGACGCATGCCGTCCCGCGGGCCGGCACTGCTCTTCAAGGGGAACCACCTTGCTCAACACCACTGCCATACACGCCGGTTCGATGTTCGACGGGTTCACCCGCTCAGGACCTGCCACGGTCCATGTCAGAGGTGACCGCATCCTCCGCGTGGACCGCACCGGCGCGCTGCCGACCGACGGCACCCCGGTCGTCGACCTCGGCCCGCGGACATGCCTGCTGCCCGGCCTCATCGACACCCACACCCACCTCGCGTTCGACGCGAGCCCCGACCCGGTGACCTCCCTGACCGCGAACGGCGACCCGGACCTGCTGGCGCAGATGCGGGCCGCGGCCCAGGCGGCGCTCCGGGCCGGCATCACCACCGTCCGCGACCTCGGTGACCGCGACTACCTCTCGCTGACCCTCGTCGAGGAGTTCGCCCGGGCCCCGGAGCACGGGCCGGAGATCCTCGCCGCGGGCCCCCCGCTCACCACGCCCGGCGGGCACTGCCACTTCTTCGGCGGCGAGACCGAGGGCACCGAGGCACTGCGCGCCGCGGTGCGCGAGCGCCACGCCCGCGGCTGCGCCGTCATCAAGATCATGGCCAGTGGCGGCAACATGACGCCCGGTTCCGTGCCCCCGCACGTCTCCCAGTACGGCCCGGAGGACCTGCGCGCGGTCGTGGACGAGGCACACCGTCTCGGCCTGCCGGTGGCCGCCCACGCACACGGCGTCCAGGCCATCAGGGACGCCCTCGACGCGGGCGTCGACAGCCTGGAGCACGTCACCTTCCTCGGCGCCGACGGCGCCACGTACGACCCCGACCTCGCCGCGGCCATCGTGGACAGCGGCACGTTCGCCAGCCTCACCCTGGGCATGGCCCCCGGCGCGGCGTTCAACCCGCCCCCGGCCCTGGCCGCGCACGTCCGGACCATCCTGAACACCTTCGGCAACCTGCACGCCGCGGGCGCCGACGTGGTCATCGGCTCGGACGCGGGCATCGGGCCCGACAAGCCCCACGACGTCCTCCCGCACGGCGTCGGCGCCCTCGTCCGCCTGGGCGTGGCCCCCGCCGACGCCCTGATCTCCGTGACCAGCCTGGCCGCCCGGCTGTGCCGTGTGGAGGGCCGCAAGGGACGGATCACCGCCGGTGCCGACGCCGACCTGCTGGCCGTCGACGGCGATCCCGTCAAGGACCCCGCAGCGCTCCTCGACGTGCGGGCCGTCTTCCGCGCCGGCATCCGGGTGCGCTGACCTCCGCCGGAGGGCAGCGCCCCGCGTGACGTCGGCGACCGGGCTGTCAGTGGTGGGCGGCCGTCCCCCCAATGGCGTATCCCCGCGTGCTGTGCTCATGATGGTCGCGTAGGGCCCGACGTTCAGCTCTGCCCCCGCCGGCGTGTACAGCCTGGAGGGCAGGCCATCTGCCCTTTGCCCGCACGCTCACCGCTGCGGGAGAACCCACGGCCCCTGGGTCGTGCGCGGCGTCGCCGGTGCGACAGCGTCCACTGCTGTCGTCTCGCCCTGGTCACGCGCACGGGTGGCCTGCGGCAACACCTCGACTTCCCTCGTACGAATCACTTCAGGTGGGTGAATCGTGGATACACCAACCAGGAAAACCGGCAGGTTCATCGCGCTCATCGCAGTGCTCGCTGCCGTCCTGCTGGTCTGCCCGAGCGCGAGCGCCGGAGCGTGGGGCGACAGCCGCGGGCAGGACACGGCGGTGGGAGAGTCTCCCTCCCCGTCGTCCTTCCCGCAGGCGAAACCTCCCCCCGGTTTCACGTCCAAGTACGCGGAAGTGAACGGCTTCCGCATGCACTACCTGCGAGGCGGCAAGGGTTCACCGGTCGTGCTGATCCACGGCTTCCCCCAGTCGTGGGCCGAGTGGCGGGACCAGATGGGCCCGCTGTCCAAGAACCACACCGTGATCGCGGTCGACCTTCGCGGCGCCGGCAACTCCGAGGTCACCAGGGGCGGTTACGCGAAGGCGCAGATGGCCAAGGACGTGCATGAGCTGCTGAAGCAGTTGAAGCTGAACAACGGTGTGCAGGTGGTCGGGCACGACGTCGGTCTGTGGGTCAGCTACGCCTACGCGGCCCAGTGGCCGAAGGAGGTGCGCCGCCTGGCCGTCATGGAGGCTCCCATCCCGGACGACAGCCTGTACCGCTTCCCGGCGCTGGAGGCCAACCCGAAGACCCCCTCGATGTGGCACTTCGGCCTGTTCCAGCTGCCGCTCGCCGAGCAGCTCATCTCCGGTCACGAGCGCGTCTTCGTCCAGGGCTTCATCGAGGAGCTCCTGGCCGACAAATCGGCGTTCTCGAGGGACGACTACGACTTCTACGCCCATTACCTGAAGGAGCCGGGCCGCACGGTGGCCTGGATGAAGATGTACCGCGAGCTCCGCGGGGACGTGGACCAGAACAAGAAGTTCCTGGCGGAAGGCAAGCTGCGGATGCCGGTCCTGGCGATCGGCGGCCAGGCGTCGTTCGGCGGCAAGATCGCCGACCAGTGGCGTGACTACGCCGTGAACGTCGAGGGCCGGGTCATCAAGGGGTCGGGTCACTGGGTGACCGAGGAGAAGCCCCAGGAAGTGACGAACCTGCTGCAGTCCTTCCTGCAGAAGTAGGTTCCGCCGTGAACGGCGGTCCTCGCGGCAACCGTGACGGTGCCCACGGCACCTCAGGCGCCGCCGCTCTGCTGCTCGGCCGGCTGCGGAGCCGGTGCGCGGGGCAGCAGTTCGCGACGCGCCAGTGCGACCAGGGTCCGCAGGGCGATGCCGCCGATGAAAACGGTGATGGCGGCGAGGAACACGTGGGTGTACGTCCCGGCCCCGGGCGGACGCTGGCGCTCCACCCAGTGGATCGCGACGGCGGCGACCGCGGCCCAGCTGAAGGTGAACGCCCATGTGCTGGGCATGAAGGGGAGCTTCAGGTAGGCGGGGAGCAACCGCAGCTGGGCCAGCACCATCAGCAGTCCGTAACCGCCGAGGAAGGCCGCGACCCCGTCGATGGACTCGGTGAACAGCGCGAAGTAGGCGGTGCTGGCCACGGCCGCGGGGGCGACCTCGATCGCCAGGGTCGGCAGCAGCGGCGGGGGCGGCAGGGGGCGGAAGAACAACCGTCCCATGATCACCGAGCCGAGGATCATCCAGCAGACCACGCCGAGACCGAACATCACCTGCCCCAGCCGCTGCTGCCCAACTGCCCCGGCCGACGCCGCGGCCAGCAGACCACCGGCGACCGTGGGCAGGAAGTAGCCGGGATGAAAGCGGTCGACGTCGATCCGCCCGTAGATCCACTGACCGGTGAACCAGGCGCCGAGCAGCACGGTGAGGACGAGGAACACGTCCACCAGCACCCGCCCGGCCGTGGGCGCCCGGCCGTAGAGGCCGTTCGCGGCGATCACCATGGGGACGATGACGCACAGCGATGCGAAGGGTCCGGCCGCGGCGTCGGTCAGGTCCCGCGCCAGGGACCGTGCCCGCACCGCGTGGTGGAGATAGACGGCCGTCACCAGCAACCACACGGCGGCCGCCAGGACCAGCAACGCGTCCCCGACGCCCCGTGGCACGCGACCGGCCCCGGCGGCGGTCAGCCAGGCGTCCGCCAGGCCGACGAGACCGAAGGGCATGCCGAAGAAGTTCAGGGGAATCGGTCGATTTTTCACGGTATGGGAAACTATCCCACTATTTCCCTCACCGGTCCTTGCGGCGCATGACCGGACGGGCCCCGCCCCTCACGCTCCATGGCCTCCAGGTACAGCTCCACGAACCGGGCGACGTCGGCCCCGAGCGCCACGTCCACCAGCGGACGCTCGCGGGGCCCCTCGTGAATCTCGGACTCGCCGACGCGCAGGCGGCGGTCGACGACGGTCCGGCCCCTGCCGGGTCCCGGGCCGAGCGAGACCTCGACGGGCAGACGGCGCATGGTCAGCCCCTCGGTTCGTCGCTCTGGGGGCGCGGCTACTCGTCGCGGGCCCTGAGCCGGGCGCCTTGGGGACCGCGCACCGGTTGCGCAGGGGTGGGGGCCTTCGCGCCGTGCCGGAGTTCGTCCTCCACCGTCCGGTCCCGGCCGGCCAGCACGCCCGCGGCGATCTGCGGCACGAGCAGCAGGAGCATCGCGGCGACGGGCAGGTCCCACCCGCCGGTGTGCTGGTAGAGGGCTCCGATGAGGATCGGCGCGGGGACGGAGAGCAGGTAACCGGTGCACTGCACGAAGGCGGAGAGCCGTACGACGCCGGGGCCGGTGCGTGCGCGCATCCTGATCATGGTGAGGGCCAGTGAGAAGGCGCAGTTGGAGACCCCGATGAGCACGGTCCACACCCACGGCGCGGCACCGGGCGCCGCCCACAGCCCCGTGTAGCCGACGACCCCGAACAGGCCCAGGACGACGACGAGAGGTCCCTGACCGGGCAGCCGTCCGCCGATCGCGGGCAGGACGAAGGACATGGGTACGCCCACCGCCATCGACACCCCGAGCATCAGGCCGGCGGCGGAGGCCGGCACACCCGCGTCGCGGAGGATCTGCGGCAGCCAGCCCATGGCGACGAAGGCGGCGGCCGACTGGAGGCCGAAGTAGACGGTGAGCGCCCAGGCCGTCGGACTGCCCGTGATGCGGCCCGTCGACGTGGCCGGAGTCCCGGCGAACGCACCGGCGGCGGCCGCGGCGTGCCGGGACCGGTCCCGTACCAGGGGCAGCCAGGGCAGCACGGCGACGGCGCCGACCGCGCCCCAGGCGGCCAGGCCGAGCCTCCAGTCGCCGCCCAGGGCGCCGGTCACCGGGACGCTGAGCGCGGCGGCCAGGGCCGTACCGCAGGAGAGGGCCATCGCGTACAGGCCGGTCATGGTGCCGACGCGGCGCGGGAACCAGCGTTTGACGACGACGGGCATCAGGACGTTGCCGACGGCTATGCCGCTCAGGGCGAGCGCGCCGGCGGCGAGGAACGGCACGGTGTGCCCGGTGAAGGGGCGCAGGAAAAGGCCGGTCGCGACCAGTGCCATGCCCGCGCAGATCACGGCCGCCGGACCGTACCGGCGGGACAGCCGGGGCGCCGTGGCGCCGAACACGGCGAACGACAGGGCCGGCAGGGAGATGAGCAGGCCCGCCACCGTGCCGCTCATGCCGAGGGAGGCACGGACCTCCTCCAGCAGGGGGCCGAGGCTGGTGATCGCGGGCCTGAGGCTGAACGCCGACACGAACAACGCGCCGCCGACCAGCAGTTGGACACGCCGCGGGCCGGGCGCGGCGGGTGCGGCGGTGTCCGCCGCGGTGACGCGGGTGCGGCGCGCCCGGACCCGCAACCGGTAGAGCCCGGCACCGAGTGCCGCCCCGATGATGGGCCCGACCAGGTAGATCGCGAGGTCGGTGGTCTGCTCGGAGAAGACCGCAGGACCGAACTGGCGGGCCGGGTTGACCGAGCCCCCGCTGAGCGGGCCGAGGGTGGCGATCACCACCCCCACGGACAGCCCGATGACGGGCGCCAGACCGCGGATGAACCGGGGGCGGGCGACGAAGAACGCGACGACGAGGGTCAGTGCCAGCATTCCCCCGACCTCCCCGAGGAGAACCGGCACGGGCTGCCAGGTCGGGGCGGGCCGGATCGCGGCGTGCGAGACCGACGGGAGCGCCACCGCCGGACCCCAGGCGAGGCGTGCCAGGCCCGTACCGGCGGCGGAACCGGCGAGCTGGGCCAGCACGTACGGCAGGACGTGCCGTCCGGGGAAGGCGCCCATCAGCCACAGGCCCACGGTGACGGCGGGGTTGGTGTGGCCGCCGCTGCGCCGTCCGGGAGGGCTGAGGATCAGGCCCGTGAGGATGGCCCCGCTGACGGCGCCGATCACGACGAGGGCGATGCGCAGGTCGGCGATGTAGAGGGACGATTGCGGGTCACGCAGCCATCGCACGACCGTCACCGCGAGGAACAGCAGGACGGTCGTGAGGACGAACTCGTCGGCCGCACGGGCCAGGGCCGGCCGGCGTGGCGGAGGGGAAGCGGTACCCACGTGGATCTCCTGGTCGGGGTGGTCGCCGGGCGGGGCACCCCTGACGTCTGCTGCCGGGGGAGGAGCCACGAGCGGGGGAAGCGGCCGGTGGGACGCGAGCGGGGGACGCGTCGGCCGCCGGGCCTGCCCGGCCGGGCGGGGACCCGGCCGGACGGGCGTGTCAGGCGTTCGGTGTGTAGTGGCCGGGGACCATGCGGGTCGAGACGCCGATGCGGTTGAAGGCGTTGATCGCCACGATCGCGGCGATGAGGTGGGCCAGTTCGGTCTCGTCGAACTGCGCGGCGGCTCTGGCGTACACCTCGTCCGGGACGAATCCGTCCGTCACGACGGTGATCGCCTCGGTGAGCTCGATGGCCGCGATCTCCCGTGCCGTGTAGAAGTGCCTCGCCTCCGTCCAGGCGCCGAGCTGGATCACGCGCTCCGCGGACTCGCCGGCGGCCATGGCGTCCTTGCTGTGCATGTCCAGGCAGAAGGCGCAGTGGTTGATCTGCGACGCGCGGACCTTCACCAGGTGCAGCAGGCCGGCGTCGACACCGCGGCCCGCGGCCGAGTCCAGTCGGACCAGCGCCTTGAAGGCCTCGGGGGCGAGCTTCGCCCAGTCCATGCGTGCCGCGTGCTCCGGAAGTCGGATGGTGTGCTCATGTGCTTCGTTCATCGTCATACCGGCAACGCTACGGATCGGGTGGTACTGGAGTATGGTCCAATTACATGAAGGATTCCCGGACCAATTCCGCCGTCGAACCGCCTGCGTCCGCGATCGGCGCCGACCTGCATCTGGAACTGCGCGGGACCAAGCTGCGCACCGGGCTCACCGACGCGCTGCGGGAAGCCGTGCGCACGGGGCGCCTCGCGCCCGGTACCCGGCTGCCGCCGTCCCGCTCGCTCGCCGCGGACCTGGGCGTCTCCCGCAACACCGTCGTCGAGGCGTACGCGGAGCTGGTCGCCGAGGGCTGGCTCACCGCCCAGCAGGGCTCCGGGACCCGGGTGGCCCCCAGGGCCGAGCCGCACAGCCCTCCGACCGGAGCGCCCCGCACCAGGCCCGTCCGGACCCGCCCCAGGTACGCCATGCAGCCGGGTTCGCCGGACCTCGCGAGGTTCCCCCGCACCCAGTGGCTCGCCGCGGCACGCCGCGCCCTGACCGCCGCGCCGAACGACGCCCTGGGCTACGGCGACCCCCGCGGCCGTCCGGAGCTGCGCGCCGCGCTCGCGGACTACCTGGCACGGGCCCGCGGGGTGTACGCCGAGCCGGAGCGGATCGTCGTCTGCTCCGGCTTCCACCACGGACTGGCACTGATGGCCCAGGTCCTCAGGGTCCGCAAGGCGCGAGCGGTCGCCGTCGAGGCGTACGGCCTGGACCTCTACCGCGACCTGCTGACCAACGCCGGCCTGCGGACCCCGCCCCTGTACGTCGATGAGCACGGCGCACGCACCGACGACCTGGCCCGCCTGCGGGGAGTGGGAGCGGTACTGATGACCCCGGCGCACCAGTACCCGACGGGAGTCGCCCTGTGCCCGGAGCGGCGCACCGCGGCCGTCGCCTGGGCGCGGGACACGGGCGGCCTGATCCTGGAGGACGACTACGACGGGGAGTTCCGGTACGACCGCCAGCCCGTGGGCGCCCTGCAGGGCCTCGACCCCCAGCGCGTGGTGTACTTCGGCTCGGCGAGCAAGTCACTCGCCCCGGGGGTACGGCTCGGCTGGATGGTGCTCCCGGACGAGCTGGTCCCCGAGGTCGTGGAGGCCAAGGGGTACGGCGACTACATGTCCAGCACCCTGGAGCAGCTCACGCTGGCCGAGTTCATCACCTCGGGCGCCTACGACCGGCATGTGCGGTCGATGCGACAGCGCTACCGGCGCCGACGTGACCAACTGGTCGCAGCCCTGGCGGAGCGGGCGCCCGGCGTCCGGGCGGCCGGCATGGAGGCGGGGCTTCAGGTCGTCCTCGAACTCCCCGCGGGGACGGAGAACTCGGTCGTCCAGGCGGCGGCCCGGGAGGGTCTCGCGGTGAGCGGGCTCCGGGAATTCGGCCACGAAGCGCAGGACTCCTGCTGGCAGCTGCCCGAGCGTGACGCCCTGGTGGTCAACTACGCGGCCCCCTCGGACAGCGCGTGGAAGGGCGCACTCGACACCCTGTGCGGCGTGCTGCCCCAGGTCCTCAGTTGAGGGGGCGCTCCGCGAGGGGGACCTGCCGGGCGGCCCCGAGGGAGGCCTCCAGCTCCGCGAACGCGGCGGCACCGGTGTCGGCGACGAGGAGCAGTTCCGCCAGGGGCACCGGCAGGAACCCCTCCTCGTCCATGCGCCGGAGCTGGAGGACCAACCCGTCGTAGAAGCCCGCCGTGTTCAGCAGCACGACGGGCTTGGCGTGCAGACCGTGCTTCCTCAGTTCCAGGACCTCGGTCGCCTCGTCCAGGGTTCCCAAGCCGCCGGCCATCACCACGACCGCGTCGGACGTGGCGAGCAGCTGGGCCTTCCGCGAGGCGAGGTCCTCGGCGAAGACCATCGCGTCGGCGTCCTGCCTGGCCCACTCCCGTAGGAAGCCGACCGAGACCCCGGCGAGCCGCCCGCCCGACTCCCGTACGGCGTCGGCGACGACCTTCATCAGCCCGGTGTCCGACCCGCCCCACACCAGGGTGTGGCCCCCTGCGCCGACGAGCTCCCCGAATGCGCGGGCCGGCCGCGTGTAGCGCTCATCGAGGTCGGCGGCGGAGAGGAAGACACAGATCTTCATGGGCGCGGGCGCTGCAGCGGTCATGGCCCGAACGTACGGGGGCCTGCACCCTCACACGCGGACCATTGCCCGCGCGGAACACCGGACCAATTCCGCGGCCCGCGACCCGTGGCGGCCCGCGACCCGTGGCGGGCCGCGACCTGTGGCGGCCCGCCGGCCCGCGTCAGGCCATCTGCGCCGCGAAGCCGGAGCGCCACGAGGGATGCCCGGGTCGCCACCCGCGCGACCGGGCCAGCCCGTTGGACGCACCCCGCGCCCAGTCCAGGCGACCGGGTACGGGCCCGGGGGCCGGAACGCCCAAGGCGCGGGCCAGCGCCGGCAGCCACTCGCGGGCCTGCGCGGGTTCGTCGTCGACGATGTTGACGGGACCCGAGGGCCAGGCGAGCGCGGCGACGGCGGCCCGGGCGGCGTCGGCGACGTGGAGGAACGACATCACCGAAAGGTCCGCCTCGGTGCTCCCGAGGAACCGGGCGGACGGATCCCCGGCCAGCGCCGCGGCGACGGGCCCTCCGGGTGCGTACCAGGTGCCCGGGCCGTACAGGATGCCGTACCGCAGCTGCACCGCCGTCTCCACTTCGGCGGCCTTCTCCTCCAGCGCCCGGACGCCCTCCACCATCCCCCCGCGCGGCGGTGCCGCCCCGACGTCCAGCGGTGTGCTCTCGTCGGCCGGCCCCTCCCCGGGCGCGTACGCCCAGGAGATCGACTGGGCGACGATCCTGGTCACGCCGGCGGACACCGCCGCGTCCACCAGGTTGCCCGTCCCCTCGCGCCGCAGCCGGTTGGTCGCCTCCCCGTCCGCGTCCGACAGGTCGGTGAGCTGATGGATCACCGCGTCCGGCGCGGCGCTCGCCAGGACCCGGTGCAGCGCCTCCCGGTCGAAGACGTCCGCCTGGACGGCTGTCGCCCCCTGCTGCCGAATGCGCTCGACACCCGCCGAGCCACGCGAGATTCCCGTGACGTGGTGGCCCTCGGCCAGCAGCAGCGGAACGAGCTGACGGCCGACAGCGCCGGTGGCACCGGCAACGAAGACATGCATGGTCCACTCTCCTGTGATCAGGCGGAACCGTCCCATCGGGGCGGACGGTCCCTGGTCGTACCTGCAACGCTAGGCGGTGAGTGGTACCGGAGCCGGATCCATTTCGCGGATGTGTCGGCGGACCAATTCGGCGGTGCCTCTTTGGGGCCTCCACGCGGTGCGAGAGCGGAGTCCCGGACCGGGCATTCTGAGAGGATCGCAGCATGACCGGCAACCCCCACCCCGCCACCGCATTCCACCGGGCATTCGCGGCACCGGTCCGGCTCGACCTCGCCGATCCCGGCACCCTGCGTCAGCTGTGGGACCTTCAGCGGATCTCCTACACCGTGGAAGCCCGTCTCATCGGGTTCGACGGCATCCCGCCCCTGCACGAGTCCCTTGACCGACTGCGCACGTGCGACGAGTCCTTCCTCGGGGTCCGCGACGGGTCGAGGCTCGTCGGAGCGGTCGCCTGGACCCGCTTGCCGAACGGTGCTCTGGACATCTGCCGCCTCGTGGTCCACCCCGACGCGCATCGCCTCGGCGTCGCAACGGCACTACTCGGCGCACTGGATTCGGTCGAGCCCGCGGAGCTGACCGTCGTCTCCACGGCGACCGCCAACCTGCCTGCGCTCGCGCTCTACCGTCGGCGCGGATTCACACCTGTCGGTGAGCGCCATGTCGCGCCCGGCGTCACGGTCACCCTGCTGGAACGCCAGCGTGCAGGTCATGCTCCCGATGAACGGGGTGCCAGGCTCGGTAGTCTGCAGACCCGGGCCCAACACCGGTCAGTGTGACGAGTGCTTCACCCTCGATGGCACCGCCCACGCCGGCCACGAGGACGGCAGCATGTTCCGTCGCTACATCATCTGGCGAAACCGCCATGCCGACGACCGGCGCCTGCGTGCCGTCGTCGACCAGTCAACGTCGCCTGACCATGCGAGAAGGCATAGAAGATGACCCCACAGACCGACGGTGTCGACCACGAACTGATCCGGGCGGCGGCGTACGTCGCGGCCACACGCTGCCGGGGCGACAACCACACCATGGCGGCTGCGGCCCGCGACCGGGACGGCCGGATCGTCACCGCGGTGAACGCCTATCACTTCACCGGAGGCCCCTGCGCGGAGCTGGTGCTCATCGGCGCTGCTGCCGCCCAGGGCGCTTACGACCTGGAGACCATCGTTGCCGTGGGTGACCGCGACCGAGGCGTCGTGCCCCCATGCGGCCGTTGCCGCCAGGTCCTTCTTGACTACTTCCCGGCGCTCAAGGTGATCGTCGGGACGAACGACGGTCTCCGGACGGTGCCCGTCACCGGCCTGCTTCCCGAAAGCTACGTCTGGGCGGACCACCAGCTCGACGCTGAGGAGAGCACACCGGTGTGGTGACCGGAGACGCCAACCGGGTTGGCGCGTAGGGCTCTTCGGGACGGAGAGCCGCCTTCTGGCATGAGCCTGTTCAGACCGGGACTTCGAAGACGAGCTCGATGCCGTCCACCTCGTCCCACTGCTCTCCAACCTCCACGAAGCCGAAGCCGGAAATCGTGGCCAGGGATGCGGTGTTCTCGGGACTGATCGTCACCCGCGCGGTCTTGACTCCGGATTCGGCGGCGGCGCGACGCAGCAACTCGGTCAACATCGTCCTGGCGTACCCCTGGCGACGGTGGCCGGGGGCCACCGAATAGCCGATCTCCACCATGCCCGTCCCGTCGGGCGGTCCGTGGAACCCGGCGTACCCCACGACGACGCCTTCGGGCTCGGCCACCACGGCTCGGGTGAGCCACCCCGCGCTGCCCGCGTCCGAGGCCAGCTGGTTGACCCGGTACCGCCAAACCCACTTCGCCTGGTCGGTGAGGAAGTAGTCCGTGAACTCGACCCCTGCTTCGGCACTGGCCCGGGCGAGGTCGTCGTCCAGCAAGGCGGTCATGGCCGTGCTCGTGAGATCGACGAATCTCACTGACCTCAGGACGCTCGGGGCCGGGGAAGGGCGGGCGGGTTCATCTGTCACAGCGCTGGATGATCGCGGAGCGCCCTGGAGCGTGTCCATCGGTTTTCGGAGTGGTCGACGCCCTGCCGGCTCAAGGCACTCACCCGAACCGAGTCCCCGGGGACCGAAACCGTCAGACATCGAGCGCCCAGCGGACGTACCGCTCCTTGGGCGCGAACCCGGCCTTCTCGTAGATCCCGAACGCCCCGCTGGGATTGGTCGAGTCCACGCTCAGGCTGGCCTTCCCGTAGCCCTGGTCGGCGGCGCTGCGCAGCGCGTGCCGGATCAGGCCGCCGGCGACGCCGCGCTTGCGGTAGTCGCGGAGCGTCCCGATGAGCATGAAGTGTGCCTCGCGCACGCCGGTGGCCACCGTGTCGGCCTCCCACGACATGGTCACCAGCATGCCCGCCGGGGCCCCGTTCGCGGCGTCCCGGAGCAGGAAGCTGACCTCGGGCCGGAAGGTGTGATTGGTGATCTTGTTCTTCCAGGCGTCCACGGGCACCGGCACGGTACCCCAGTGGTCCTTGAACGCCTTGTTCCGGATCATCCGGAACTCCTCGTCGTTCTGCTCCGACCACGGCTCGATCCGCAGCCCGTCGGGGATCGCCGCGTCCGGGATCGCGTCACCGAGGGGATGCTCCATGAAGTGGTAGTAGCGGGCGGGTGCGAAACCCTGGGAGCGGAAGAGCTCGGCCGCACCGGCGATGCGCTCGCAGTTCTGGACCTGGACCTCGAGCCTCAGTGTCGGCTGGTGCAGTGCGTGCAACGCCTTCGCGCCCGCTATCCCGGCCTTCAGCAGCACGGTGCCCACACCCTGGCGACGGTAGTGCGGGTGCACGCCGCCGTCGACCATGATCCGGTGCACGTCCTCGGCGGTCGGCTTGTAGGTGGCCTTCATGTAGCCGACCATCACGTCGCCGTCGAAGGCGGCGAGGCTCGCGCGCTCCAAGTCCGCGTAAGGATCCACCAGTTCCTGGAGGGTGTCCGCCTCCTCGTAGTTCTCGCCGATCTTGTCCTCGGCCTCCATGGCGTTGAGGAGGTCGGCCGACGTCTTCGCGTCGCCTGTGGTGAGCGGTCGCCACGTCAGGGTGGTGGATTCTGCGTTCATGGGGGCGACGGTACGGACTCCGGCCGGAGGCTGTCGCGTTGTTTTCCCGACGCCGGCGGGGGGTGGATGCGACGGGGGGCTCAAGGCCTCCGGCGGCCCTGGCTCAGCCCTCCGGTACACACCCGGGCTGCTGTTGAAGCCATGTTCTTGCCGCGGCTTCGGCCCGGCCGGGCCGGGTCGGTTGGTCCGGTGCCAGCGGGGAGTCGGGGTTGTAGCGGTGACCGGTGCGGTCGGCCTCGGCGACGCTGGTGATCACCAGTTGGGCGCCGTCGCTCAGCGGGAACGTGATGTTGCCCGAGGGCACTCCGGCGGTGGGGGAGCCGAAGGACCGGGTGTGCGGGCGTCCGCGGAAGGAGATCGCGGTGGCCTCCGCCGCGCTCGCCGTCCCGTCGTCGGTGACTACGGCCACGGGTGGGTCCGCGCGGTCCAGTCGGTACGGCGAGGTACCGAAGGTCTCCGTTCGGCCGCCCTCGGGCAACTCGTCGCGATACTGCCCGCCGCGGATGCCCCAGGAGGTGCGGACGTCGCCGTTCGGGCCGGAATTGACCCAGCCGCCCGTCACCGAACAGCGGTGCCAGGGCGGCGATCATGGGGTCCATGCTGCCGCCGTTGTTTCCGCGCAGGTCGACGATCCACCCGCACACGCCGGTGCGGTCCAGCCTGCGCACCGCGGCCCGACCGGCCTCGACGTACCGCCGGTCCGCCGTGGACGTTCCGAGAAACCTCTCGGGCAGGGTGAGCAGTCCCAGCCGGCGCGATACGACGCGGCCGGTTGGAACGGGTATCTCGGCGGGCGGGACCGCCTGTTTCGCGCTCACCGTCTCCGGAGGATCCAGCTTGCTGTGTTTGTTGAGGTACCGCGCCGCGTCGTCGATGGCACGATGGGTCTCGCCGGTGGTCTGCGCGCCCCGGGCGAGGGAATAGGTCCATTGCCGCAGATCGGCCCAGTCGGTGTGCTCGCGGGCGATGGAGTACTCCTCCAACAGGCCCAGCGCGTGATCGACATAGGCCCGGGCCTGCGGGGACATGCCGTTTGACGCGGCGTTGGGGGAAACCCGGCCTTCAGCCGCCCTCATGGGGACGGCATCGCCTGCGGTGAGCAGGGCGGCGCACAGGAGCAGATACCCGGCGGTCCGGACCCGGACCGTCGCCGTGCAGGCCATTGACGTCGTCCCCCCATCACAGCACCCCGCTTTCGGCGTGCGCGCCAGATGCTCTCACCGTCCCCGGACAGCGGCAAGCGATCAGCCGACGCCGCACCCGGCGTCACCCCCCGGGGCACGTCCCGCCCCGGTGACGGCCGGACGCCGGCTTGCCGCCGGACGCCCACCGCCGATCCGGCGGCGCGGCAGGATGGGCACCATGGTGGAGATCAGCTTCCTGACCGAGTCCGACCGCGCCTGCTGGGAAGTGCTGGCCCGCGGCAAGGACACGTACTTCGACGTCGAACGCCACGACGACAGTTACGAACGGACCTGGCGACGCCTGCTCGACGACGAGCGGATACGCGGGATCGCCGCCCGGCTGGACGGCAGGATGGTCGGCATCGCGCACTACCTGTTCCACGCCAGCGTCTGGTACGCAGGGAAGTGCTACCTGGCGGACCTGTTCGTGGACGCGGAGGTCCGGCGGCAGGGTGTCGCGACCGCGCTGATCGAATGGGTCGCACGCGACGCGGAGGAACACGGCGCCCCGGGCCTCTACTGGAACACCCTGGAAGACGCCCCGGCTCGCGCGCTGTACGACAAGGTGGGCAGGTTCCACGAGGGCTTCATCCTCTACACCTACCGGCGTGACACACATGCGTAGGCACTCGGCCGGTTCTTCCGGGGGTTCGGGGAACCGCCGCCAGCGCTCCGCCACGGTGCGAAGGCCCCGCCCACCCTCCGTCCCCGCCCTTGCTTCACCTATCGAGATTCGATAGGTTTCCATCGTAACTCGATGGAAGGGTGGGTCATGGGAAAGCTGACCGTGCGTGCGCTGCGCGCCGTGCTGGTGGTGGTGTTTGCCGGCACCGTGTTCGTGCAGGCGGGGATGGTGTGGGCGTTGGTGTCGGGCAACGACCCGGAGGACGGGTCGCTCCCGCTGACCCCGCTGCGCCTGATCACGATCCTGGGGATGCTGTCGGCCCAGGTCGCCCTGGTCTGCGTCTGGCGGCTTGTGGGGATGGTGCAACGCGGAACCGTGTTCTCCCACGCCGCCTTCCGGTACGTGGACGTCATGATCGGCGCGATCGTGGCGGCCGCCCTCGTGTGGTTCGCGGTCACGGCCATCAATGCGCCGGGCCAGCGGGAGGACCCGGGCGTCACCGTCATCATGGGCGGGGTCGGCGTGGCCATCCTGGGGGTCGCGCTGATGGTGCTCGTGCTGCGGATGCTGCTCGCCCAGGCCGTCGCGCGCGACGTCGAGGCGACGCAGATGCGGGCCGAGTTGGACGAGGTGATCTGATGCCGATCTCCGTCGACATCGACGTGATGCTGGCCAGGCGGAAGATGTCCGTGGGCGAGCTCGCGGACCGCGTGGGGATCACGCCCGCCAACCTCGCCGTGCTCAAGAACGGCCGGGCCAAGGCGGTGCGCTTCGCGACGCTCGCGGCGCTCTGCGAGGTGCTGGAGTGCCAGCCGGGCGACCTGCTGCGCTGGGAGGCCGAGGACGCCGCGGGCGCATGAAGTGCCCCGGGCCGGGCGTGAGAACGCCTGGCACCACCGGCCCGTGACGCGGCACGTGGAGCACGCGCGACCCGCGCACGTGACCTCCCGACGACGAACCCCCGTCCTTCCCAGCCGGAAGGGCGGGGGTTCGTCGTCGGGCGGGAACGACGAGCCGACGTACCCGCCGGGTTACGGCCATGTCGACGAGCCGCGCCACTGGGTCGACCACATGCGGACGTTGGTCCGGCTGCAGCAGGAGACCGGCGGATTCACCGAGTTCGTGCCGCTGCCCTTCGTGCACCAGAGCTCGCCCATCTACCTGGCCGGCATCGCCCGTCCGGGCCCGTCGCGCCGCGACAACCGTGCCGTCCACGCACTGGCACGGCTCCTCATGCACGGCCACATCGACAACATCGCCTGCTCCTGGGTGAAGCTCGATCCGGAGAGTTGCGTCGACATGCTGCGCGGCGGAGCCAGCGACCTCGGCGGCACGCTGATGGAGGAGACCATCAGCCGCATGGCCGCATCGACCAACGGGTCGATGCGGACGATCGCCGGTATCAAGGACCTGGCGACCGCGGTGGGCAGGACCACCCGGCAGCGCACCACCACCTACGACGACGTCACCGCCGAGCGCGCGCGGGCCGCGCTCGGGTTCGACACCGAGGTGCACCGCGCCCTGCCGCTGAGCGTCGGGTTCCTGCGATGAGACGGTCGGACTGGGTGATCGTCATCCCGCAGAAGGACCTGCGACTGGCCAAGAGCCGCCTCGAACTGGGCCCGCGGGACCGTCGGAGCGTCGCCCGCGCCCTGCTCCGCGACACCGTGACGGCCGCACGGGCGGCACCCGGGGTCGGCGAGGTCATCGTCGTACTCGACCGCCTCCAGGACTTCGACGCCGTCGACGACCTCGACGTGCGCCCCGACCTGACCGACGGCCCCGGCCTCAACGAGGCCCTCCGGCAGGGCGAGCAGACGGCCCGGGCGATCCACCCCCGATGCACCGTGGCCTCACTCCCCGCAGACCTTCCCTTCCTCGAACCGGCCGTCCTCGGGCGTGCCCTCGCATACGCCCGCACCCGCGACAGGGCGTTCGTCGCCGACGCGGAGTGCCGCGGCACCACCTTGCTCACGGCCGCCCCGGGGCAGGCCCTGCAACCGTCGTACGGCGCCAGATCGCGAGCGGCCCACCGCCGCTCCGGCGCCCACGAACTGACCGAACCCGACCTCGCGTCACTGCGGTTCGACGTCGACCACCTCGCCCATCTGCTGCTCGTCGCACCACTCGTCAACCACTCCGACTCCCACCTTTCCGACGCGCTCGGCCGGCTCGACCCGGCCACGTACGGGCGCACGCCGATCGCGGGCTCGCGACGGTCGAGACGTTCCTGCGCGAAGGCGCGCGGGTCGTCATCGCCGACCGCGACGCCGACGTCGCCCGCAGTGCCGCGGAACGCCTCGACGCGGGCGACCGGGTCGTGACGGCGGCGTGCGACGTCACCGCCGCGGCGGACGTCCGGAGCGCCGTGGACCTGTGCGTCTCGACGTTCGGCAGGCTGATGTGATGGTCAACAACGCGGGCATCACCCGTGACGCGACCATGCGGACGATGACCGAGGAGCAGTTCGAGCAGGTCGTCGCCGTACACCTCAAGGGCTGCTGGAACGGCACCCGACTGGCCGCCGCCGTCATGCGCGAACAGCGCTCCGGCGCGATCGTGAACCTCTCCTCCATCTCCGGCAAGGTCGGGTTCGTCGGCCAGACCAACTACTCGGCGGCCAAGGCCGGCATCGTCGGGCTCACCAAGGCCGCGGCCAAGGAGACGGCCCACCACGGCGTGCGGGTGAACGCCATCGCCCCGGGTCTGATCCGCTCGCCGATGACCGAGGCGATGCCGGCCCACATCTGGGACGCGAAACTCGCCGAGATCCCGATGCGACGCGCCGGCGAGGCGCCGGAGGTGGCCTCGGTGGCGCTCTTCCTCGCGTCGGACCTCGCGTCGTACCTCACGGGGACGGTCATCGAGGTGACCGGCGGTCGCCACATGTGACCAGCCGCTGATCAAGTGATGTCGGGATCCACGGCCGCCCGCGCTTGGCCGGGGAGGGCAGGGACGACGACCGAGGTGCAGCAATACACCGATGCAGAACGCCCCGCGATGGGGCAAAGTGGAACGGAGGGCCGAATGACCGGGACTGCGCCTCCGCAGGAAGGGGCCTCGCGTCTCCGGATCGGAATGTGCTTCGGAAGGACATCCGCTGTACCGATAATTATCACGCCAGTGGTTCGTTGTCGCGTGAGGAGCACCAGGTGGAAATCAGGAATACCGACACGGCGGTCGTGTTCATTGACCCACAGAACGACGTGCTGAGCGAGAGCGGAGCGAACTGGGACGCGGTGGGGGCGAGCGTGACGGAGAACAGAACCGTCGAGAACATGGAGAGAATCTTCGAGGCGGCCAAGGCGGGCGGATATGAGGTCTTCATCTCGCCCCATTACTTCTACCCGACCGACAACGGATGGCGAATGAACGGGCCGCTCGAGACGAGCGAGCTGGAGACCCACACGTTCGCACGGGCGGGACAGCTCGATCTGACCGGGTTCCGAAACTCCGGGGCAGACTGGCTGGACCGCTTCAAGCCCTATATCGAAGACGGCAGAACGGTGGTCGCCAGCCCGCACAAGGTATTCGGTCCGGAATCCAACGACTTGGTGCTGCAACTGCGCAAGCGGGGAATGCAAAGGATTGTTCTCGGCGGGATGCTGGCGAACATGTGCGTCGAGTCCCACATGCGTCACCTCATCGAGGAGGGATTCGAGGTAGCCGTGGTCAGGGATGCGACAGCCGGACCCCGGCACCCGGAATGGGGCGACGGCTATCAGGCGGCGATCATCAACTACCGCTTCTTCGCCCATGCCTTGCTGTCGACTGACGAAGTACTCGACGGAATGCGCTGAGGAGCTCGCAGCGGGGGAATGGCGCTCGCGTCCGCCCGATACAGAGCTTGCGGACCATGGACGAGCGGACCCGGGTCGGTGCGAGAGGGGATTCTGTGGAGCTCCAACACGTCGTGGAGCTTGCCGGTCGAGCCGTTGACGCCGCGGGCGTAGCCGTCATCGTCGTGGGGACGCTCTTGGCGACCGTCCTCGCGGCCGTGCGGCTCGGTCGCCGACAGGCAGGCGTGTACCGCGACTACCGCCGTCGCGTCGGGCGGTCGATCCTGCTGGGGCTGGAGTTCCTCGTAGCCGGCGACATCATCCGCACGGTCGCCGTCGCACCGACGTACGCAAGCGTCGGAGTGCTGGCCGTGATCGTGGGGATCCGGACCTTCCTCAGCTTTTCTCTCGAGCTCGAGATCACCGGGCGGTGGCCATGGCAAAAGGCAGTGGCCGAAGCCGACGAGACCCCGCGTGGCGCCGGCGGCCGGCGCAGCGACGCTTCCGGGCCGCCGACTACCTGACCGACGGCACGGCAACGCCGGTACTGTCCGGTCGTTGCACAGAGCGTTCTGCAGGGCTGGCATGCCGATCGCGCCCACAGGTCACAAGGCACTTCCGAACCAGGCCCCAGCCGCCGCGGGTCGTCTTCGATCAGACGGTCGAGTCGGGCATGATCTCCCGGACCTCCTGCGCACAGCGGCATGCGGCAGCGATCTTGGCAGCCCACTCCAGCGCGTCCTCACGTGAGGGCACATCGATGATCGAGAACCCGCCGAGCACCGCCTTGGTCTCCGGGTACGGGCCATCGGTGACGGACCCGTCGGTGGCCACGACGCTCGCCTGCTGCCTTTCCAGTCCACCGCCGAAGACCCACACACCGGCGTCCTGAGCTTTGCGCACCACCTCGTGCGAGGCCTCGGCCACCTCGGGCAACTCCTCCTCGGGGAAGGTCATCGCGCCGTCATCGAACGAGATCAGGTACCGCGTCATCCATGGCTCCCTTGGCCGTTGGCCTCCTTCGGCCGCCCCTCACCCTACGACGAACGCCTGCCTTCAGAACCGACACTTCCCCATGCCGGCCGCTCCACGGTTTCGTGGGAGCACCACTGATCGAGGGCGGCTGCTGTGGGCCGCGCCCCGCGACTTCGTACCGGACGTCATGGCCGAGCTCGTCGGGCCCCTCGATGATCCCCGCCCCCATGACCCGGACGGGACCGGCGAATGCGAGGCGGCCGATCGCCCCCTGCTCCGCCCCGTGGGTCGCTGCTGTACGGCAATTGCTGGGACCGTGCTCATCCATGGAGCGGCAAGGTCGCTTCGTCGTCGCTCATCGCGGTGCAGGCGGTGAGGGTTGACGCGACGACATCGACCTCCGCAGGCCCTGTGATTCCGAGCCGCACCAGCTCGGGGGATCGGGCAGAACGGTCGACGGGACCGTTGGCATCGGCGGGCCATGGGTGAGGCCTCCGGTTCAGGAGCCTTCGGTGTCCAGCCGCTCCGCGGACTGGAGCAGGTACGCGGGCAGTTTTGAACTGGCCGCCAGCACCTCGATGCCGATGAGGCGGCCCTGCTCGTCGAAGTCGAGGTTGATCATGCCGTCAACGTCCACCGGATTGCAGGGATACACGCGCGCGGACTTCACGCGGGCCTGCGGTTCGGTGAGGTACACGTACGCTGCGTTCGCGGTTTTGTCGTAGGTCACTCTGACGTCTGCCACGGTGAGCGGGCTCCCTTGCTGTCGTTCGCTGGCGGCGCTGGCCCAGCCGAGGCCCCAGGCCGCACCGTCCTCAGGCTGACGGGGCGAGGTGCAAGGCCAGAACGGCCTTGATGATGTCGGCGATGCGGGTGGTGCTGCAACGGAGTTTGCCGCTTCGGTCGGCGCTTCGATGATGCCGCGGGTGCCGGACGCGTCGGCGATGACCTGGACGTTCATGCCGTGCCCCTTGTGCGCGGTCCGACATATTAAGTTCAGCGAATGCGATGCATGCTCACTGCTGCCCTGTTCCGGCACGGTGCGCGGTCCTGAAGCGGCGCTGATACGCGGCGGGGCTTATCGCCATTCTCCTCACGAAAACCCTCCGCATGCTCTCGTAACTCGGGAATCCGGCGAGGGACGCCACCTGGGTCGCGGTGTGCCCTTGGTCGAGCAGGGCTTTCGCCATGTCGAACCGGACCGACTCCACGTACCGGGCCGGCGTGGTGGAAAGTTCGTCGCGGAAGAGCCGGGTGAGGTGCCGGGGGCTCAAATTGAGGTGCCTGGCGAGCTCGCCGACCGAGTAGTTGCCCGCGGGATCGGCCGTCACCAGGTCGGTGATCCTGCGGATGGCCGGGGAGCGGGGCGGTGGTCCCTGCAGCGGGGCGGAGAACTGCGACTGGCCGCCCGAACGCTGCAGATACACCACCAGGGAACGGGCGACGTCGCGGGTCAGATCAGGGCCGTAGTCCTCCTCGACGAGTGCCAGCGCGAGGTCGATGCCGGCGGTCACGCCCGCCGAGGTGTACGTGGTGCCGTCACGGACGTAGATCGCGTCGGGCTCGACGCGGCTGGCCCGATGCCGTGCCGCGAGTTGGTCCGTGACCTTCCAGTGCGTGGTCGCGCGCTTGCCGTCCAGGAGACCGGCGGCGCCGAGGACGAATGCCCCGGTGCAGATCGACGCGACCCGGTCGGCCTTGACGGCCAGCGTCTGCGCCGCTTCGAGCAGGTCACGGGCGACGGCGTTGCGCGGGTACAGGTCCGAGCCGGCCACCAGGAACGTACGGGGGGCGAGCTCCGTGGCGGCGCCGGAGACGGCGATCCGGACCCCGATGGACGAGGCGACGTCGTCCCCGGTCGGTGAGACCAGCACGACCTGGTAGTCGGCCCCGAACCGGTTCGCTTCCGCGAACACCTCCGCGGGGCCGGCGACGTCCAGCAGCGTGACCCCGTCGTAGACGAGGATCACGACCTGATGCGCAGCAGGGTTCACACCGCCATTCTCCGCCCGTCCGGATTCGGGTGACTCGTGGCGGGACTGCGGTGGCGCCGAGCGCCCGGTGGTCGGCAGTGTGGAAGTCGGAGGCACCGTTCCTTCATAACACACCGAAATAAGAAAGCGCAGAGGTCATGACCGAGATCATCGCCGGTGTAGAGATTCCCGAAACAGCCGCGGTCGCCGAAGCCACCCGACTCATTCAGGAGACGACCAGCCCCCTCATCTACCATCACTCCCGGCGCGTTTTCGTCTTCGGCGCCATTCATGCCCGCAGGCTCGGCCTCGACCCCGACCCGGAGCTGCTCTATCTGGCCTCCATGTTCCACGACACCGGCCTCATGACACCCTTTTCCGACGTGGAGCAGCGGTTCGAGGTCGACGGAGCCGACCACGCGCGCAAGTTCATGCTGGAGCGCGGTTTCCCGGCCACGGCCGCCGACGTCGTCTGGACGGCCATCGCGCTGCACACGACACCGGGAATTCCCGACCGGATGGGCCCGGAGATCGCCATCACGAATCTCGGCGTCCTGACCGACGTGCTCGGCCTGGGCCTGGACGAGCTGGATCGTGCCCAGGTGGAAGAGGTGATCGCCCTCCATCCGCGGGGCGACTTCAAGAACGAGTTCCTGCAGGCCTTCGTCGACGGACTCCAGCACCGCCCGGAGACCACGAACGGGACCGTGAACGCGGACGTGCTGGAGCACTTCATCCCCGGGTTCCGTCGTACGACCACGGTCGAGCGCATCATGGGCGCGCCCTGGCCGAGCTGATCGGACAGCCGTAGTGGACGACGTGATGAAACACGTGAACCGGCGTCGCGCCGGCGTTCGTCTCGGACGAGGCGCCGCCTTCACCGTGCTCGTCTCCGCGAACGTGGTGATGATGGCCACGGCGAGCGCACCCTCACCGATCTACCCCTTGTACCGGGCGCGTTGGGGATTGTCGGTCACGATGCTGACGGTGGTCTTCGCGGTGTACGTCGTGGGTCTGCTCGGTGCCCTGCTCACGGTCGGATCGCTGAGCGACCACGTGGGTCGCCGCCCGGTGCTGGCCGCCTCCCTCCTCGTGGCGGCGGCCAGCACGGCGATCTTCTGGACGGCCGAGGGAGTCGTGTCCCTCCTGGTCGCGCGGGTGGTGCAGGGCATCGCCACCGGGGCGGCCACGGGCGGTCTCGGCGCCGGTCTGGTCGAGCTCTCGCCCGATGGGCGTCCGCATCTGGGGCCGACGATGACGGCGGTGGGCACGAGTTTCGGCATGGCCGCCGGCGCAGGGACCGTGGGGTTGCTGGTCCTGTTCACCCCGCGTCCCGACGCGTACGTCTTTGCCGTCCTCACCTGCACGTTCGTGGTTCTGGCCGCGGTCGTCCTCGCGATGCCCGAGACGCGCGCCCCACGCGCCGGTGGACTGGCGTTGCTGCGCCCCAGGGTCCGGGTCCCCCGGGATGCCCGGCCGGCGTTTCTCGCGTCCGTCCCCGCCCTCGTCGCGGGGTGGTCCGTCACGGGGCTGTTCCTCGCGCTCACCCCATCGCTGGTGAGAGACGTCCTGCACGTGCGGTCCGGCGCCGCGGGCGGACTCGGCATCGCAGTGCTGTTCCTGGCCAACAGCGTGGGCGGCGTGTGGTCCGTGCGGCACACGGCTCGACTCGCCACCCTGCTGGGAGCGGCGCTCCTGGCCGTGGGCGCGGCCGGACTGGCGGTCGCCATGGCTCTCGCGTCACCGCTCGTCTCTGCGGGCGGAGCGGTCGTCGCGGGGCTGGGGGTCGGCCTGACCTTCAACGGCAGCCTCCGCGTGATCAGTGAGGTCACGAGCGCGAAGTCGCGGTCGGAGGTCTTCTCCGCCGTCTACGCGATCAGCTACGCGGCGCTGAGCCTCCCCGCCCTCGCGGCGGGGTTCGCGGCTCCCGTCTGGGGACTGGAGACCACGGGCTACCTGTACGTCGGGTTCGTCGGGGTGCTCTCCATGGGTGCCGCCCTCCACGCCGGCCGGTCACGTGCTCACGGGCCTCTCGGGGGCAGGATGCGCGCGGACTCGCCGACCGAGGGTCGGAGCCGACCTCATAGCGAAGGGATCGCTCACCGAGCGCTTGTTGATGGCAGAGGGAATTCATGACAAAGCGCAGAACGATTCTCTGCGATGGTGCGGATATCTTGGTGTGGTCATGGATTCTCGTGCGCGCCGAACAGTGAATGGTCTTTCCGCGTCGGCGAAATTCTGATGGGTAAATTTGCTTAAGAGAGGACTTGTCATGCAAGCCGTCACCGCTCGGGACCGGAACGCCGGAGCCGATGGGCTCTCGCTCACCGACATGCCCCACCCGCACGCCGCCGAGAACGACGTCATCGTACGGGTGCACGCCGCGGGCTTCACGCCGGGGGAGCTCGAGTGGCCGGGAACCTGGTCCGACCGGGCCGGCCGTGACCGGACGCCGAGCGTACCCGGGCACGAACTGTCGGGCGTCGTGACCGAACTGGGCTACGGAACCACGGGCCTGACCGTGGGCCAGCGGGTGTTCGGACTGGCCGACTGGACCCGGAACGGCTCACTGGCCGAGTACGTCGCGGTGGAGGCCCGCAATCTCGCTCCGCTCCCGGCGGACGTCGACCACACGGTGGCCGCCGCGCTGCCGATCTCCGGGCTGACCGCATGGCAGGGCCTCTTCGACCACGGGCACCTCACCACGGGCCGGACCGTCTTGATCCACGGTGCCACGGGCGGGGTCGGGTCGATCGCCGTGCAGCTGGCACGCGAGGCGGGCGCCAGGGTGATCGGCACCGGCCGGGCCGCGGGCAGGAGCACCGCGCTCGATCTCGGCGCGGACGCGTTCGTGGACCTGCAGAACGACCGGCTCGAAGACGTCGGCAAGGTCGACCTGGTACTCGATGTGTTCGGCGGTGACATCCTCGAACGCTCGACGGCGCTGGTCCGCGCCGGCGGCACGCTCGTCACCATCGCGGAGCCACCAACCGTCCAGCCCGACGACGGGCGGGCCGTCTTCTTCGTCGTCGAGGCAGACCGGGCACGTCTCGCGGACCTCGTCCAGCGGGTCCGGGACGGCCGGCTCAAGCCGATCGTCGGGGATGTGCTGCCCCTGTCCGAGGCACCCGCAGCCTTCACCCACAAGGGGCGCCGTACCCCCGGCAAGTCGATCATCCGGGTCACGGAAGGCTGAGTGCGGGCGCACGCCCCGCAAGGGCAGGCCGGGCGCGCCGCGTGGGGGAACAGCGCCCGGCCGGCCGTGACGCCTGGCACCCCTGGGCGTCCCGCTGCGCCCTACGAAGCAGACGAAGGACCGTCGGCGACGGCGTGTCCCCGGTCGTCCGGGTCGATGAAGGCGAGTGCCCGCCTGATGTGGGGGAGAAGGTCGCCCGGATACTCGTGCCCGAGTCCCGGCAGCACCTCCACATCGCAGGGGACTCCCTGCGAGGTGAGAAAACCGGCGAGTGCGGACAGCTTCTCGTACCGCACGCCGCCGTCGTCGTCCGCGCCCACCAAGAAGAAGCCGCGCAACGGAAGGCCGCTCCGGTGCCGCCTCTCGATGAACGGCATCCAGGACGCAGGGTGGGCAGTACGCGGCCCGGCCATCCCCAGCAGGACGAAGCCACGCGCCGGGACACTCCCTTCGAGCGCCGTGCGCAAGGCGGTCTCGGCGCCCATGGAGAAGCCCGCGACGACCAGGTGATCCGGGTCCAACCGGCGATCCGCCGTCAGCGCCGCGTACTGTTCGCGGACGTCCCGCAGGGCCACGGCCTCGTCGTCCCAGACAGCGCGATTGCGTGCGATCCACTGCGAGGACTGGAAGGCCACGAGCAGTCGGCCTTCGCCCACCACCCCTCGCCAGCCGCTCATCGATTCGTGGGCGTTCCCGCCGTTGCCATGCAGGGCGACGACAGCGCGGTACGGCTCCGCCCCGGCCTCGTGGCCCATGGCGAGGGAGCGCGACGGGCCGGAGGCGGCTCGCTGGCGAGCCGTGCTTTCACGCGCAGCCTCCTCGAAGTGGGCCGTGCCCTGCAAGAACTCCCAGGACGGCGACTGACGCAGTAGCACTTCGCCGTACCAGTGGCCCCGCGCCAGGGCCTCTCGCAAGAGCGCCACGGCGAGCTCGGCATCACCCATCCGTGCGGCCGCGCACGACCGCAGGTAGTAGACGTCCGATTCGTTCTCGGTGAACTGCGGCCCCTCGTCGGTGACGAGGCGGTACGCGTCCGCGTACCGCTGCTCGTCCGACAACTCCCTGACGCGTTCCCGCAGCCTTGGGAATCCGGGTGACGCCATCACATCCCTCTTCCGTCCACCCGCCGTTCGCGATGAGGATCACCAGGACAATCGTATGGTCAAACGCCTGCCCCCGTACGGCCGTCGCGGGTCGCGTACATGGCGCCACGACACGGGCAAAAGCCCGCGGAGCGGCGACGTTCAGCAGTGTGGAGTAGAACGCGATGGACCCCTCGAGGTCGGCGACGCTACTTCGCCTTCGCCCACCTGGGCTTCCGGTTCGACGACCGGCCGCCCCTCCACCCTCGCTTCACGGCAGCCTTCGGACGGGTGATGGGTCACCGCATCCGCGTGCTCACGGGAAAGATCTGAGCCGGACGCGCCGACGCGGGGCGACATCGCCAGGCCCCGCCCCCGATGCGCGGCACCGACGAGCTGCCCCCGAAGTGGCCGCCCGCACAAAGAACTTGACGCAGCAACAACTCCCCATATGCTTGTCGCTGCAAGTAATTCACGACGTGGGCCGCCCTGTAGCGAGCCCACGCGATGACCGTTGACAAGGAACGTTTCATGCAAAGCCTCATGAAGGGCCTGCTCGGGGCCACTGCCGGACTCGCACTGACCGTCGGCGTCCTCGGTGCCGCCGCCGGCTCCGCCGCCGCCGCACCGGCCGCCGGAGAAGGCAACTGGAGCCTGTGCAGGGATCCCGGCTTCGCGAACTGCACCAACGGCGCGAGCCGGGGCTACAAGGACGTACCCCGCCTGGCCAAGATCACCACCATCAGCATCGACCTCAACGACAACATCCAGTCGCTGCGGACGGGCACGCAGGCCATGGAGACCTGGAACGACTACAACTTCCAGGGCACCTACGGCTACTGGGCCCCCAACTCGAAGTGGAGCAACCTGAGCTACCCGTACAGCGACGCCATCAGCTCGATCTCCCACCCCGGAATCTGACCTGAAGCGATGTCGACCGACCCCATGAAGCGCGAACGTCCCACCGTGCGACCGTCCGGCTCCCCGTCACGAAAGGGCGACTCGGACGGTCAAGGGCCGCCGCCCCGCAGGCACGACCTGCCGCCGGCGGCCGGCACCCCGGCAAGGGGAACGCGCGGGCCGGCCGCGAGGACGCTCCTCGCAGCCGGCCTGGCAGTCCTCGCGCTCGCCGGATGCGGCTCCCCGCACACGGGAAAGCAGCCCGACGCTTCCGCGCCCACCCAGGGGTCGGCTCGGCAGATGCTGAACATCCTGAGGACCGTGCTGCCCGAGGGCACCCTCTCGGAGCAGCACGGTCAGGAACCGGACGGCAAGACCGGCCGGCCGCCCTCCGCCCAGGTGGTCTTCACCAGGGGCGGACGGGCGGCACGGCTGACGGTCACCGTGAACCGGTACTCGCTTCCGGTACCCGAGCAGTTCTCGACGTGCCCCGACTCGGCCTACCACCCGTACAGCCACTGCACGCAGGCCCGGCTGTCCGACGGAGCCCTGCTCGCGCAGGACCGGTCCCCGGCGGACGAGAAGCGACCATCGGGGGCGGCAGTGCTGACCACGCTGCTCACCCACAAGGACGGCACCCAGGTGTTCGTCTCACAGGCCCCTGGTGCCACCGGGAGCCCGACGACCGGGGAGTCCCCGCCTCCCCTGACGGCGAAGGACCTCGCGGCCATCGCCGGTTCCCCCGCCTGGAAGCCCGTCCTGTCCGCCACGCCCGTCCCATGGACCGCTCCACCCGGAACGTCGCTCGTCCCCAGGATGACCGGCCGTCAGATCACCGACACCATTGCCGACCTGCTGCCCCCGGCGCTGCGCATCGCACAGCAGGACGGGTCCCTCGGCTTCGGCCACCTCACAGCCGACGACGGCCGGGGCAAGAGCCTCATCGCCGTCAACGTCCAGCAGTGGAAGCCCGGGAGCCCCGCCCTCGGCGAGCTGTTCCGCTCCGCCCGCACGCTCCCGGACGGCACTCGCGTCGGCATCCACACGGTTCCGTCGTCACACGGTGGAGCAGGCGCCGTCGAATGGACCGTCGACACGCTGCGCACCGACGGCCTGCGCGTGGTGATCACCGCGGTCAACCCGCCCGCCTACCAACTGCCCGCGTCCCGGGCCGAACCCGTCCTGACCACGCGGCAACTCCAGCGCATCGCCCTCGCCTCCGCCTGGCGCCGGGCCGCGACGGGCTGAGGTCGTAGCGACCGGTGGGCCGTGTGCCGATCGAGGCCCGCCGTTCATCGGGGATGTGGGCCTGGCTCTCAGGTGCCGCCCGAAAGTGTCGCGGGCTGCGCCGCGTAGCAGCTGTCGTAGGCCTGCTCCGCGGCGCGGCCGGCTCCCGGGTGGCGGGTCGGCCTCCCGGCCATCGCGGCCTACTTCGCGGCCCGCAGGGTCTTCTCTGTAGCGTTCACCCTTCATCCATTGCAATGCCCTGAGGGTAAGGCGTTGCATTGCGTCCACAACCATTGCAATGAATTCTCCCCAATGACCTGCGATGATGCGCTAGTTGTGCAACAAGTCTGTTGCCGCATCAGCGAACGCAACGTAGCGTTTCCGTTGTCAGAAACACCGGGACGCATCGGCGCCCGATGGAGACGAAGGAGAGCACGATGCACAAGTTCGACACCCCCGCCCCGATCCTGGCCGTCCTCGACGTCCCCGCCGGTCGCATCCGGTTCATCGCCGCCGACCGGGCCGACGCCACCGTCGAGGTCCTGCCCGCGGACGCCTCGAAGAGCCGCGACGTGAAGGCGGCGGAGCAGGCCGAGGTCGCCTACCGCGACGGCGTGCTGCGGATCGAGCTCCCGGCGGCGAAGAACCGGGTCCTCGGCGCATCCGGCTCCGTCGACGTGACGGTCCAACTGCCCACCGGCTCCCGCATCGAGGCGAAGGCGGCCGCTGCCGAACTCCGCGGCGTGGGACGGCTCGGCGACGTCGTCTTCGAGGGCCAGCAGGCCACGGTCAAGCTCGACGAGGCCGAGAGCGCCCGCATCTCCGTCCTCGCCGGCGACATCGCCGTCGGACGCCTGGGCGGCCCCGCCGAGATCAGCACCCAGAAGGGCGACCTCCTCATCGCCGAAGCCGTACGCGGCACCGTCACACTGCGGACCGAGCACGGCGGGATCTCGGTGGGCGCCGCACGCGGAGCCTCCGCCTCCCTGGACGCCGGCACCGCCTACGGCCGGATCCACAACGCCCTCAAGAACACCGACGGTGACGCCGCCGACCTGGACATCCAGGCGACCACCTCGTACGGCGACATCACCGCCCGCAGCCTGTAGTCACTTCCAACCAGGACGCGAAGCAACCGCCATGGCGACGCGGGCCGTCTCCCGCAACGTGCCACACCCCAGGGCGGCGTACACCGACAGCTGTCGGAGTACGCCGCCCCGTTCGTGTGCAAGGAGCCCGATCGACCAACGTAGTGATCTTCGCCCAGCGGAAGCCGCGCGGAGTCCCTCGAAGGCCGGGCACATCATGCATCTCGCCGACCATCCCGCACGTCGCCGACTCGACGTCGCCTGGCTCCTCGGTCACGGTGCAGCCCGGCTCCGTGAGTCGGGCGCGTCGGTCGGGCTGCAGCGCCGCATACGGTTGCTCGGACTCACGGGCGAGGACCGTTGGACGGCGCCCCGACGAAGCTCACCGTCTCCGTGATGTCCGCACGGCCCGTGCGCAGTCGAGGCACGCCCACCCTCTCGAAGCCCACCGCGACGCCGCAGAACAGCACGAGGCCGTCGCCCGCCCCGACGGCCTGGCTGACGGTCCTGCGGTACATGGTCCACATCACCTGGGGGCAACTGTGCAGGCCTTCCGCCCTCAGCAACAGCATGACCGTCTGCAGGTACATCCCCGCGTCGGCCCACTGTCCGAGCCCCATCGTCCGGTCGAGGTAGCAGAACAGGACGACCGGCGCCCCGAACGCCTCCGAGTTCAAGGCCGCGATCTTCCTGGGCCTGTCGGGGTCGTCGCGCTCGATCCCCAGTGCTTCGTACCGCTGGGCGGCCGCGGCGGAGAAGCGGTCCAGATAGGGAAAGGTCAGTTCGGCCGGGTACATGGGGTACTCCCGATCGTCACCCGGGTCTCCCGCCAGTGCCCTGGCCGTCGCGCGCCGCTTCAGCTCGGCCAAGGGCTCGCCGGTCACGACATACACATGCCAGGGCTGGAGGTTGCCGCTCGACGGAGCCCGCGTCGCCGCGGCCAGCACTCTCTCCAGCGTCTCCTTGGACACCGGCGCGTCGCTGAACGCCCGCACCGCCCGGCGACTGTCCACGGCTTCGTACACGTCCACGTCTTCCCGCCCCCTCACTCCACGACGACCACCTCTTCTACCGCCTTCAACGCGTACGAGTTGCCGCGGGTGCGGAAAGGGCTGCTCCGGCTCCGTGATCCGGAACGGACAGGGCCGGCGCTACGGGTGAGCGCCGGCCCTGCGACGGTCGTCGCGGGTGGTCACCCGCGGCGCTCGATCGTGTGGCCCAGCACGTCGATGACCGACTCCTTGCGGGCGTCGATGGAGGACGGCTCGATGCTGCTACTGCGTATGTCGATCTTGCCGTCGGGAGATGCCTTGTCGATGACCTCGGGCAGTTCGGCGGCGAGGGCGTCGGGCTTCACGCCGGCCTGCTTGCTGGCCTCGGCCACCTTGTCGGCGCCGAACGCGTCCTCGATCTGCCTCGTCGTGACCGGTTCGTTGGGACCGTTGCCGAGCCATGAGTCGACGACGCCCTTCAGGCCGCTGTCGCTCAGGAGCTTCGTCGCACCCTCGAGCAGTGCCTGCAGCTCGTCCATCATGCCGCCGCCGCTGCTCTTCGTGGGGTCAGCCATGGGTTACTCCCGTGGTTGTGGTCTGTGCGGGCGACACGCGGCGATTTCGGATGCTGCGCCGGTCGGCGATGGGGTGGGGCCGACGTACTGTTGCCGCAGGTCGCACATGGTGTCGCCTCGCTCGTACACCCCCCTCCAGGCCAGCACGAGACGTCCGCGGGCGCCGTGCGATTAGCCCATCCGGGTGACGTGAGGAGGCCCTCCTGCGCGTGTCGGCGTGCCCGGCGACCGGCAGGCACCGCGTCGGCGCCGGGAACATGCCCGACGGCGATGGTGACCCCGTGCGAGGAGCCCGCGGGATCGCCCGTCGTTCAGCTGTCCGAGCCGATACCGCCACCCAAATGATCTCTCCCGGATAAAGTCAGCACCGGCGTGGCGCTGATCGATCAAGGGAGCGGACGGTGGCTGGACGGACCCAGACCGAAGCCGGTCGGCATCCGGCGCTCTCCGGGCCGCGGTTCGTGGGCCGGGAGCGGGAGCTCGCCGCCCTGGGCGGGGCGCTCGGGCCGACCCCCGCGGTCGTCCTGCTCGACGGTGAGGCGGGCATCGGCAAGACCCGGCTGTTGCGCGAGTTCCTGGGGTCGCAGGCCGAGCAGGGACGTCGTGCCCTCGTCGGGGCCTGCCCGGAGCTGCGGGTGCCGTACACGCTCGGGGCGGTCGTCGACGCGGTGCGCGACGGCGTTGACAACGTTGTCACCCTGGGGTTGAGCGGGCTGGGCGGTGCGCTGCGGCCCCTGTTCCCCGAGTGGGCCGACGACCTGCCTCCCGCGCCGGAGCCACTGGAGGACGCGAGCGCCGCCCGGCACCGGCTGTTCCGCGCGTTCGTCGAGGTCCTCGGACGGCTCGACGTCGCGGTGCTGGCGATCGAGGACGTGCACTGGGCGGACGAGGCGACGCTGGAGTTCCTGCTGTTCCTGGTCTCCCGCCGACCGCAGACGCTGAGCGTGGTGCTGACCTACCGGCGCGAGGAAGTGCCCGCCGACTCGCTGCTGTTGCGGCTGTCCTCCCGGCCGCCCGCCGACGCGCACCTGGTCAGGCTGACACTGCAGCCGCTGGACATCCCCGAGACCGCGTCGTTCGTCTCGTCGATGCTGGCCGACGGCCACGTCTCGACCGAGTTCGCGACCTTCCTGCACGCACGCACGGAGGGTGTGCCGCTGGCGGTGGAGGAGTCGGTGCGGCTGATGCACGACCGGGCCGACCTGATCAGCCAGGACGGCGGGTGGGCACGGCGCCGGCTGGACCGCATCGACGTGCCGCCCACGATCCGCGACGCCATGCTCGAACGCGTCCAGCGGCTCCGGCCCGGTGACCGGACCGTCCTGTACGCGGTGTCGGTGCTCTCCGGCCCGGCCGACCACGCGACCCTGAGGGCGGTGACCGGCCTGCCCGAGGACCGGTTCGCCGCGCAAGCGGCCGAAGCGCTCGGCTGCGGCCTGCTGCGTGAGGACAGGCCCGGACAGTGGTCGTTCCGCCACTCGCTGGCGTGCCACGCCGTGTACGACGCCATCCCGGCCGAGGAGCGGCGCGCCATGCACCTGCGCGCGGGCCGGGCACTGGAGCGATGGCCGATGCCGCCGGTGGCGCAGTTGGCCCGGCACTTCCGGCTGGCCGGCGAGGTCGACGCCGCGTGCCGGTACACCGAGCAGGCGGCCGACCTCTGCGTCCAGTCCGGAGACGTGGCCACCTCGGCGCTGCTGCTGCACAGCCTGGTGACCACCGTGGCCCTCCCGGCGGAACCGCTGGTACGGCTGGTGACGAAGATCCAGTTCCAGGCGCTGCCCGGCTCCGACCCGTACTCGAAGACCATCGACGCGCTGCGAGCCGCCCTCGGCAGCCAGGTCCTGACGCCGCGGCAGCAGGCTCTGGTCCGCTTCCAGGTCGGCCGGGTCCTCATGGTGGCGGGAGAGATCGAGGCGGGCCGCCTCGAGATCCTGCGAGCGGTGCCCCATCTCGCGCCGGACTCGCCGGAGGCGCCGCGCGCCCGCATCCTGCTCGCCCTGCCCCTGGGGAACGCACGCCCGGTCGCGGAGCACCTGCGGTGGCTGCAGGAAGCACCTCCGCTGGCCCAGGCGATGGCCTCCCACGACCGGCTGCGCCTGTTCGTGGAACGCGCCTTCGCGCTGCTCATGCTCGGCGAGGAGGCCGGCTGGGACGCGGCCCGGCAGATCCCGGACGACGTCTCCGATCCCCGGGCGGCGGCCATCGTCGCGATAGGCCACACGAACGTCGGCGAGGAGGCGACGCGGTGGGGCCGGTACGACGAGGCCAGGGCACGGCTGGCCACGGCCCAGGCACTTGCCGAGCGCCACCAGCTCCTGGACTACCTCGACAGCATCGCCTCCTCCCGGGCCCACCTGGACTGGTTCACCGGCGCCTGGCCGGGACTCGCCGAGCGGACGGCGCGGCTGGTCGACGACGACGGCGGCGTACGGCTGAAGGACCGCTGCGAGGCCGCGCTCGTGGCGGGCCTGATCGAGGCCGCCGCCGGGGACCGGCAGGCCGCGGAGGCACGCCTGCGCTTCGCCGGACGTGACGACCAGCAACGCATCGAGGCCGCGGCCGCGCTGGCGCAGCTGTGCCTGCGCGACGGCGAGGTCGAGGAGGCGCTCCGCCTCACCGACCAGCCGGCCGAGATCGCCGTCAGCGGGGGCATCTGGTCCCGGGCCGTCGAGTTCGCCCCGGCACGGGTCGCGGCCCTGGTGGCCGCCGGTCAGGTCGGCCGCGCCGCCGACCTGGCCGACACCTTCGAGGGGGCCCTGGGGGACAGGGACGCCCCGGCGCCGCGGGCGTCCGTGGTGCTGTGCCGCGCCATCCTGGCCGAAGCCGAGGGCCGGCTCACCGACGCCGCCTCGCTGTTCGCCCGGGCGGCCGACGCCTGGCAGGCATTGCCGCGCCCCTACGACGCCCTGCTCGCACGGGAGCGCCACGCCCGCTGCCTGCTCGCCGACGGCCGGGACGAGGCCGCTCTGCCGGTGCTGGCCGACGTCCGGCGGGCATTGTCGGAGCTCGGCGCCCACCACGACGCCGACCGGGTGGCACGGACCCTGAACGAGCGGGGTGGGGACACCCGAGAGACGCGCGGCCGGGGACGGCCCAGCTACGGCAACCACCTCTCCCCGCGCGAGCTGGAAGTCGCCCGCCTGCTGCTCGACGGCCGGACGAACCGGCAGATCGCCGACGTGCTGGTGGTGTCGACGCAGACCGTGGCCAGCCAGGTGAAGTCGGCCATGCGCAAACTGCAGGTAACGTCGCGGACCGGACTCGCCCTCAGGGTCGTGGAGTTGGGACTCGTGGGCGAGCAGGGGCAAACACCGCCGGGCGACGAGTGAATTCACCGTCGTCGCCCGGGACGAAAAAAAGGGCCTGCGGGCGAACGACGAGTTAAATCCCGCATCTGACCAATCGAGGCGGAGTCGGGCCCGGTTGCACACTCGTCCCCATGTTGCCCGCAGAACCGCTGACACCCGAACCGGCAGATGACCCGGCCGTTTCGGCACGCCGTGCGAAGGACGGACCGGTACCGGCAGGACCGCAGGCCGACCCGGCAGACGCCCCGACCACCGAGGACGCGGGTGATGCCGCCGTTGCCGGCGAGTACGAACCGCTCTAGCGCGGAGGCCCAGGGGCGGACCGTGATCGCCCGTGGCGCGAGGCGTCACCCGAGCCAGTCCACCTGGTGGGGTGCGGGTCCTCGCGCACCGGGAGTCCGATCGCCGACGCCCCGCACGTCCCCACGCCGAACCTCCCCCGATATCCCCCGTCATTCATCTCACAGGAGACCCATAGATGAGGCGAAGCTCAAGGAAGCGTCTCGGCAGACGCCTGGGCGCGGTGACCGTCGGTCTGACCGTCTTCGGCATGGTCGTGTCGACCACGGCGACCCAGGCTGCCGAGCCGACCCGGAAGTCGCCGCTTCCCGGGGTCGTACGGACGAACAGCCCGACGATGATCGCGAACGACGACCTGGCGCGGATCGTCTCCGCGTCCGGCGGGTCCGTCCCGGTGACGCTGATCACCGGCGACAAGGTGCACGTCGGCGTCGACGACGACGGCAAGCCCGTCGTCCGCGACATCGACAGCGCGGATCGGCCCGATGGACCCCCGGTCGTGTTCCACACGATCACCCGCCAGGGCAAGGTGTACGTCGTGCCGGACGACGCCCTCGCGCTGGTCGGCAAGGGACTGCTCGACTGGGGGCTCTTCGACCTGTCCCAGCTGGTGACGCTCGTCGCGGCGGGCAAGGGCGACGCGGTGCCGGTGCTCGTCACCTACACCGGAACGGCCGGCGCCGACAAGACCCGGAAGGTCGCCGGGGCGTCGGGCGGCAGGGCGCTCCCGAGCATCAACGGCCGGTCGATGAAGATCGCCGACGGCGGAAGGTGGTGGCAGGGGGTAGGGGGCAAGACCGCCTCCACGTCCGCCGCCGCCCGGTCCGCCGGTTCCCTGGCCGGGGTCAAGAAGGTCTGGCTCAACGGCATGTCGCATGTCGACCTCGAGCAGTCGGTGCCGCAGATCGGCGCGCCCGTCGCCTGGGAACGCGGCTACGACGGCACCGGCGTGACCGTGGCGGTACTGGACACCGGCATCGACGCCACCCACCCGGACGTGTCCGGGAGCATCGCCGGGCAGGTCGACTTCACCGGCAGTCCCACGGGCACCAAGGACGGGCACGGACACGGCACCCACGTGGCGTCCACGGTCCTCGGCAGCGGCGCCGCGTCCAAGGGGCTGCGCAAGGGCGTCGCCCCCGGCGCCAAGCTGCTGGTCGGCAAGGTATGCGACGACAACGGGCAGTGCCCCGACGACGGGATCATCGCGGCCATGGACTGGGCCGCCCACTCGGGGGCCAAGGTCGTCAACATGAGCCTCGGCGGTGAACCCACCGACGGCACCGACCCGATGAGCCAGGCGCTCAACGAACTCAGCCGCGCCACCGGGACCCTGTTCGTGGTCGCGGCCGGAAACTCCGGCTTCGTCGCCCAGAAGGTCGTCGCCCCGGGCTCCGCCGACGACGCCCTGACCGTGGCGGCCGTCGACAAGAGCGGCGAGATGGCCACCTTCTCCAACCGCGGACCGCGGATCGGGGACGGCGCCGCCAAGCCGGACATCGCGGCTCCGGGCGTCGACATCGTCGCGGCACGCGCCGCCGGCACGGCCATGGGCACCGTGGTGGACGAGTACTACACATCGGCCGACGGGACCTCGATGGCCACACCGCACGTGGCCGGCGCCGCGGCCATCGTCGCCCAGCAGCACCCGGAGCTGACCGGTCAGCAGATCAAGGCGCTGCTGATGGACACCGCAAGCGACCTGGGGCACGACATGTACGCCCAGGGCAGGGGCCTGGTGGACCTGGCGACCGCGACCAACCCGCAGATCGTCCCGAAGGGGAACCTGAACTTCGGCCGCCTGGCCTACCCGCAGTCGGCGGTGACGAAGAAGATCACGTACACCAACCGCGGCGACAAGGCGACCACGCTGCATCTGACGATGCCGGTCTCCTTCGCCGACGGCAAGCCGGCCGCGGCAGGCCTGTTCACCCTCGGCTCGGACACGGTGGTCGTTCCCGCAGGCGGGTCCGCCGAGGTGTCGGTGACGCTCGACGGCAGCGTGCTGGGCACCGCCGGGGCCCACGGCGGCTACAACGGAGTGCTGAGCGCCCGTGACGACTCCGGCGCGATACGGCTGAGCTCGGGCATCCACACCTTCGTCGAAGCCCAGAAGTTCCCGCTGACCCTGAACGTCGTGCCCCCGGCGGGTGCCACCGACGTCCGCTACGGCACCGCCACCTTCATGCCGGTCGACGACCAGGTCCACCTGCACGCGGGCCAGGTCTTCGAAGTCGGCGCGGACACCGTGACCGAGCAGCTCTTCCGCGGCACCTACGCGGTGCAGATGCCGGTCACCTGGCGGGACGCGACCGGCGAGTGGCAGCAGGCCCAGCCGATCGCACCGGAGGTGAGCCTCACCAAGGCGAGCACGGTCACGCTGGACCTGCGCAAGGCCAAGCCGCTGAGCGTGCAGTACCCGGAGTCCACCGAGACCTACAACGCGACCGACATCGTCAACCGGGTCTCGGCGACCGGGGCATGGACGACGGGCACGGCGCTCACGTACGACTACAAGGCCGGGGAGCCGAACTGGTGGGTGCTGCCCACCGGCAAGGTGAGCGAGGGTACCTTCACCCACGACTTCTACAGCTCGCGGACGACTCCCGTTGTCACCCTGCGTGCCACAGGCGGCGGTGCCCCCGCCGGCCTGTCCGCACGCTACGTGACCCCGGACGGCGGGCTGACCGAGACGCAGGCGTGGCTGCGCGACAACGGGGACCCGAGCACCCGCGAAGCCGCGATCCACGTTCCCCGCCTGCCGGTCAAGGGACACCTGCCGGTGGTCCACGCCGGCAGCGGGACCGCCGCCGAACTCGCGGACGTCGACGCCCGGGGCAAGCTCGTACTGCTGACACCGACCGACATCTGTCAGGGCACCTGCGACTACGCGAAGCTCCGGGACGAGCGGGTGGCGGCCGCCGCCGAAGCCGGCGCCGTCGGCGTGCTGGTCGCCGCACCGGGCCTCACCTCGCTGGGCCGTCCCTCGGAGTTGGACCAGTGCGTGGACGGGCCGCAGAGCTGCCCGGCGATCCAGCCGTACGCCGCACTGCCCATCGTGAGCGTGCCCTACGCCGAGGCCGAAGGCCTGATCAAGCGGATCAAGGCCGACCGGAAGCACGTCGAGATCAGCCTCGGCGGCAGCGTCGTGCCGAGGGCGTACGCCGCCAGGTACCACGACGAGGGACAGATCCGGTCGAACGCCTACAAGGTCGGGAAGGGCGATCTGGACCGGGTCGACCTCTCCTTCCACGCGTCACGGCCCGGTGAGGTGCACCAGCTGAGCTGGAAGCAGTCCCTGCAGGCCACCCCCGTCACGTCGCAGGTGTCCCTGCCGCACCCGTCCACGCGGCAGACCATGACCACCTTCGTCAAGCGGGAGGACAACGCCATCAGCCGGTTCACCGCCTCATGGGCCGAGGTCGGAGCGGACTCCTTCCTGGCGCGCAACCGCACCGAGATGAACGACGTGGTCCTCACCGGCAGGGACGAGATCCACTGGAACGCGGGGCCTGCCGTACCGGGAGCCGTGCCGCAGGTGCGGACCGAGTCCGGCTTCTCGGTCGAGGCCGGACCGTGCTCGGGCTGCCGGCAGGGCGACACCTTCTACCCCACCGTCTACCTGACGGGCAGCGGCGGCGGCCGCCAGGCCCTGATCGGCATCGTCGGCGACGAGCTGCTCCAGCACGAGTTCCTCGAGATCCCCTCCTGCGGGACGGTTCCCTCGCCCACCGTTCCGAACCTCGACTCCACCTGCGACTTCAAGCTGCTGAACGCGTCCGGTGACGAGATCGAGCGTCACACGCAGCACCTCCCGGACGAGACCTGGGCGACCCTGTGATGGCACTCGACACCGCTAAGGAGACCGACACGATGAACACCCCTGTGCCATCGGCACGGCGTCGCAGAGGGGCAGCCCTCATGGTGCTCGCAGCCGCGGCGATGCTGGCGCTCTCCGGCTGCAAGGGCGGTGACCTCGTCTCCTACGACCTTCCGGCGAAGTCGGCCCGGTACACGTTCGAGGCGGAGACCAACGACGTCAAGACGGTGTGGCAGTACACCTCCGCCAAGGCGACCAAGGACGACGCCCCGAAGCTCAGCCCGTGCATCGGCGAGGTGGTCGGCAGCAACCAGGCGGCCTGCCGCCCGGAGCCGCTGATCTTCCTGCGCTACGACTTCGACCTGGCCCTGGACAACACCGTCAAGGCCGGGGAGAACCACGAGATCACCGTCGTCGGCTACTACCAGGAAAGCCTCACCACCCTGCCCAAGGTGACGTCCCTGAAGGCGGAGACCACCTTCGACGGGGGCAAGACCTGGCACCCGGCGGCCGCCCGGGCCACCGGAAAGAACACCTTCACCACGACGATCAAGAACCCTCGGCGGGACCGGGCCGCCAAGGGCGTCGGACTGCGGATCAGCGCGACCGACAGCAAGGGCAACACCGTCAGGCAGACCATCCCCACCGCGTACACGCTGCGCTGACGGGCACGGCCGGGAACACCTGAACAGGGCGGGGCGAGACCGAGTCCCGCCCCGCCCTGTTCGGGCTGTGGACGTCTACGGCCGGGGCCACAGGGGTTTCTGCACCTGCAGGTCCACGACCGACACCCACTCCGCCGACGGGATGGCCCGCTCCACGACGAACCACTCGTCGGGGCGCTCCCCGAAGTGCGTCGCCGTCAGCACGTGGACAGTCTGGGCCGGCAGCCGGGTGCCCGCCCACGCGTGCCACCGTTGTGCCTCCGGGGCCGGCACTTCCACGGTGAACCGCACCGTGCAGTCCCGGAAGGGGCCGGGGAGCGAGGCGGGGCTGGGATCGGACGTGAGGTGCACGGTCCCCGCCAGCTCCTGCCCGTCCTCCTGAGCCGCCGGCCAGGTCGCTTTGATCTCTGCGTCTGCCAGGATCAGCGGCCACAGCTCCGGCCGCGTGAAGTGGAAAAGCAGCATGCCAGGATTCTATTGGGTGCTCGGAGCCCGTGTTCCCACGGCGACCGGGCCGCCCGTCCCGGGCCGCCATGCGACGAAACACCGCATCAGGATCAGAGCTCCTACGATGCCGGCCATGGCACGCTTCGAGGACCTTCGCCGCTCCCTGTGGGACACCGAGGGCCAGTACGGAATTCAGGAGCCCCTGACCGACCCGTTGATCGTGGAGGCCGAGCGTTCGCTGGGCGTCACGCTCCCCGGGTCCCTGCTCGATCTGCTGCGCCGGCAGAACGGAGGCGCGGTGACGGCCGACCGGAACGCCTTCCCCACGAGCGAGCCGACCTCGTGGAGTGCCGATCACGTCCCGGTCGACGTCCTCATGGGCATCGGGCACCGCTCGGCGGCACTCTCCATGCTCGACAGCCCTTACCTGGTCCGGGAATGGGGGCTCCCCACCGCGGTGGTGCTGGTCTCGGGCGACGGCCCCTGCTGGATCGGGCTGGACTACCGGGCCTGCGGCCGCCACGAAGAGCCTTCCGTGACCTGGTTCGACGCGGAACTCCAAGCGGAGTTGCACCTTGCCCCTGACTTCCGGTCCTTCATCGAGGGGCTGACGCGTGAGCCCGGAAGCCTGTGACGGGCCAAGAGCCGTCCCGTCATCGATCTCCGCCACGGCGTTGTCCCGGCCGGGCTCGGGCAGCTCTACCCGGATGCCGGTGCCCCCTGGCAGCCGCGTGCCCTGTACCTGGCCACCCACCCGCGCTCGGCTGTACCGGCGCTGCACGATCTGTTCGGTGCGCGCAAGGCGATGTACAGCGTCCCGGACGAACAGGTCACCGCGACCGTCGATGTCCGTCCCTGGATGACGCAGAAGGTCGCGGCGGTGCTGGCGCACCGCTCCGAGGTCGAACGCGGAGCCGTGCCGGGGGTGATCGCAGGCCTTCCACCACATGCCCGGGAGCGACTGCTCGCCACCGAGTGGTACATCCGCCACGCCCCCTTCACCGCAACGGCGGCCCAGCCGGAACTGACCGCCTGACCAGGCCGTCCCGGTCCCGGCTCGTCAACGCCGTTCGAGGAGACCGGACTCCCACGCCCAGGCGGCGATCTCCACGCGATTGCGGGCGGCCAGCTTGGTCTGCACGTTGGCGAGGTGCGTCTTCACCGTGCCGACCGAGATGGACAGCGCCGCGGCGATCTCGGCGTTGGTCAGTCCCCGGGCGACCAGGCGGACGAGTTCCCCTTCGCGGCCGGACAGCGCGCTCTGCGCGGTGCGCCGGGTGGTCGCGGTGTTCCTCAGCTTCTCCAGCAGACGTACGGTGACGGAGGGGCTGACCAGTGCCTCGCCCGAGGCCGCCGCACGGATCGCCTCCACCAGCAGGGCAGGTCCGGAGTCCTTGAGGAGGAACCCGCAGGCGCCGCCGTGCAGGGCGCGATGGACGTACTCGTCGTCGTCGAACGTCGTGGCGACGACGACCTTCGGTGGATCGACCACGCCGGGGCGGGTCAGGCGAGCCAGCGCCTCGAGCCCGTCGAGGCGCGGCATGCGGATGTCCATCAGCACGACGTCGGGGCGGTGCCGCGCGGCGAGTTCCAGCGCCTCCAGTCCGTCCGAGGCCTCGGCGACGACCTCGATGTCGTCCTCGGCGGACAGCAGCATCGCGAACCCCGCCCGCACCATGACCTGGTCGTCGGCGATCAGCACACGGATCGTCATCGGGCAGCTCCCGCCGTGACAGGGACCGGCGGCAGGGTGGCCTCGACGCTCCAGCCGCCCCCGGGGGCCGGGCCCGCGTGGACCCGTCCGCCGATCAGGGTGACCCGTTCGGTCAGGCCCTTCAGCCCGAAGCCGCCGCCGGCGTGGTGGCGGCCGCCGCGTACCCTTCCGTCGTCGACGACCCGGACGGCGACGCCGCTGTCCGCCGTCCGTACCGCCTCGACGCGCACCTCGGTGCACCGGTGGGCGTGCTTGCGCACGTTGGTCAGTGCCTCCATCACCACGCGGTGCGCGGTGGTGCCGACCTCCACGGGCAGGTCGTCGAACGTGCCCTCCATCGCGAGCCGGGCCCGCGCGCCGCCCACCGCCGCGAACCCCTCGACGAGCGCGGGCAGTTCCGCGATGCCCGCCAGCGGCGCCAGGGCCGGGTCCCGCTCGTCCCCGCTGGGGTCGCGGAGCATGCCCACCATGTGCCGCATGGAGGCCAGCGCTTCCGCCCCGGCCTGCTCTATCCGTTCGAGCGAGGGCCGTACGAGCTCGGGTCGCCGCTCGGCTATCGCCAGTGCCCCCTGCGCCTGGACGACGATGCCGGTCACGTGGTGGGCGACGAAGTCGTGCAGGTCGCGGGCGAACTCGGTGCGCTGTTCCACCCGGAGCGTCTCCGCGCGGCCTCGCCGGTCCGCCCGGACCAGGCGCCAGGCGGCGCCGGCGCCTGCCACCGCCGTGGCACCCACGGCGAAGAACAGGGCGACGGTGACGGTGGTGTCCCCCGGATCGACCGAGACCGGCCGCAGCACGATCGCGGCCCACAGGAACGGCGGGACGGCCCATGACACCCACCACCGCCGTGCGCGCACGGGGACGAGCAGGAGCAGCCACAACAGCGCCGCCGGCTCGGCGAAGCCGAGTGCCACGTCCGCATCGGCCGTACCGCCGGCCCCGGCGTGCAGGGCCGCCGACACCGTCAGGGATGCCGCACCCGTCAGACCGGCGACCACGGGGAGCGTCCGCGCCCCGAGCCACGGTGAGAGGACGACCGCGGTCACGGCGAACAGCGCGACGAGCAGCTTGGTGAGCTCGACGCCCCGCGTCCCGGACAGACCGGCTCCCCAGTCGAACCACAGCGCCTCACAGAGGACCGCCGTCCACACCAGCCATGCCGCCCAGGACAGAGCACGCCGCACGAAGGTCCACGGGGAGGGGCGGGTGGAATCGCCGCGGGCAGGCGCGGCGCTTGGCAGGGTTTCGCGGTCCATCACAGCAGGAGCATGCCACGGGTCCGGCGATCCACGTCGGGTCCGTCACGTCCGGCACCCCGCTGACCTGTGGTTCGTGGGGCCGGACCGGATCGCCGTCGCGGGCGCGCCGCCTCATCGCGTCAGTCGGCCGAAAGACAGAGCCGACGGCGCAAGATCTGCCTTTCGCCGGATCCGCCGACCCGTGCGGCTCCCGCAGAGTCGTCCACGTCGGTACCCCGACTGCCCGGCGGATCGGCCGCCGTTCACACGTACCTGGAGAGAAAAGTTCATGGGTGATGTCAACCTCCGGTTCGAGGCGCTGCCGGTCTTCGTGCCCCTGGTCGCCGCCTTCTGCGTCCTCCTCGCCGTACGGGCGCTGCGCGGGAAGGGCGGGGCCGGGTGGGGCTGGCGGTACGTGCCGATCCGGGTCGTCACGGCGGTGTACCTCGCGGGCGTCCTCGGATTGACCTTCTTCCCGTTCCAGATCATGTACGGCAGGTACGCGGACGAGATCGTCTGGTACGACCAGATCAACTGGCTGCTCCTGATCTCGCTCGACCCGAGCGCCGTACCCAACGTGGTCATGACGATCCCTTTGGGCATGCTGCTGCCCCTGCTGTCGGGACGCGTCACCTCGTGGCGGCGGGCCGCCGTCGCGGGCGCCGTCTTCAGCTTCACGATCGAGGTGTCGCAGGTCCTCGGGTGCGTCGTGTTCAACAACTACCGGGGCGCCGACGTCAACGACGTGCTCGTCAACACCCTCGGCTGCGTCTTGGGGTACGCGATCGTGCGGTGGGCGGCCGGGACCAGCCTCCTGGAGGACCTGGTGCGGCGCTGCGCGCTGCCGGGTTCCGCACTCGCGGTGGAACCGCGGGTCCGTGTCGCGGCATGAGCGAACGCGGGCCGTGCCCGGGCGGCTTGTCGGTCGGGTCACCGCGGGGAAGGGCCGGCGGCCGCACCGGCACGGAAGGGGAGCCGGTGCGGCCGCGTATGGGGGGCGGTCAGCGGGACGAGGGGAAGCTCAGGGCGTCAGCCGGCCGTCAGCTCGGCGGGGTCCGGCCAGCGGCTCGTGATGACCTTGCCGCGCGTGTAGAAGTGCACGGCCTCGCTGCCGTACATGCGGTGGTCGCCGAAGGCCGAGTCCTTCCAGCCACCGAAGGAGTGGTAACCCACCGGGACCGGCATCGGGACGTTCACGCCGACCATGCCGGTCTCGACCTCCAACTGGAACCGGCGGGCCGCACCGCCGTCGCGGGTGAAGACCGAGCTGGCGTTGCCGAACGGGGAGCCGTTGATGATGTGCATGGCCTCCTCGTAGGTCTCCGCGCGGAGCACGCACAGGACGGGGCCGAAGATCTCGTTCCGGTAGACGTCCGAGTCGGTGCTGACGTCGTCGAGGAGCGAGATGCCCATCCAGTGCCCGTTCTCGCGGCTCTCGACGGTGAAGTCCCTGCCGTCGAGCACCACATCGGCGCCCTGGGCGGCCGCGCCCGCGACGTACGCCGCGACCTCGTCACGGTGCGCCTTGGTGACGAGCGGGCCCATCTCGGACGTCGGGTCGTCGCCCGGGCCGATCTTGACCTTCGTGGCACGCTCGGCGATCCGCGGCACCAGCGCGTCGCCCGCCGAGCCGACCGCGACCACCACGGAGACCGCCATGCAGCGCTGGCCCGCGGAGCCGTAGGCGGCGTTCACGGCTGCGTCGGCGGCCGCGTCGAGGTCGGCGTCCGGCAGGACCAGCATGTGGTTCTTCGCGCCGCCGAGGGCCTGGACGCGCTTGCCGCTCGCGGAGGCCCTGCGGTAGACGTGGCGGGCGACGGGCGTGGAGCCCACGAACGACACGGCCGCCACGTCCGGGTGGTCGAGCAGCGCGTTCACCGCGACCTCGTCGCCGTGCACGATGTTGAGCACCCCGTCGGGCACGCCTGCCTCGGCCGCGAGCTCCGCGAGGAGCATGGACGCGGACGGGGCCCTGCTGCTGGGCTTGTGGACGAAGGTGTTCCCGCAGGCGATCGCCATGGGGAACATCCACATGCCGATCATCGCGGGGAAGTTGAACGGCGAGATGCCCGCGACCACGCCGAGCGGCTGCCGTATCGACGCCACGTCGACGTCGCCCGACACCTCGGTGGACGTGTCGCCCTTGAGCGCCGTGCCCAGCCCGCAGGCCAGCTCGACGATCTCCAGGCCCCGGGCCACCTCGCCCAGCGCGTCCGCGTGGACCTTGCCCTGCTCGGCGGTGATCAGCGCGGCCAGGTCGTCGCGGCGCGCGTCCAGCAGTTCGCGGTAGCGGAAGAGGATCGCGATCCGCCGCGCGAGCGGGGACGTGCGCCAGGTGGCGTAGGCCTCCTTCGCCGCCGCGACCGCGGCGTCGACCTCGTCGGCGCCGGCCATCGCGACCTGGGTGGTGACCGCTCCGGTCGCGGGGTCGGTCACGGGTCCCCAGGTGCCGGAGGCGCCTGCGGCGTCCCCGTAGGGCTTGCCACCGATCCAGTGGGTGACGGTCTTCATCGGCGGAACTCCTCCAAAGGTGACGGTGGCGGGCGGTGAGGTTCCTGTCGTCCACCTCACGGACCCTGACTGCAGCCGGAGGTCCGCGGTCCTGTCCACGGAAACGCCCCCAGCTCGGGAGCGCGCGACTGCTGATATCGAAGTTACGGTTCCGATCCGCACGAACAGGCGCTCGGGAGCCCGGCGGCCCGAAGTGCCTGCCGCGTGTCCCGAATCGTCGTGGGCTGGATCACGCGGATGCCGGGAGCCGCCGTGTTCGCGCCCGGCGCGATGAGTTCCGGCCGCGGCGGGAGTCTGTTCCGGTGACCGTCGCAGGACGCCGTTCGACGGCCGTACGACGCTGCCCGGCACCAGACACCACGGAGGACACCATGACGACCGCACCGGACGACCCGACCACCGCGCTGCCCGGCCGCCCGCCGGTCGTGGACCTGGCCACCTGGCAGGCCGCCCGTGACGAGCTCCTGCTCCGCGAGAAGGCGCACACCCGCGAGGGCGACGCCCTCGCCGCGGCGCGCCGCCGGCTGCCGATGGTGGAGTTCGACGGGACGGTCGAGGTCGTCGGACCCGACGGCCCGGTCCCGTTCCTGGACCTGTTCCATGGCCGCGACGAGCTCGTGGTCTACAAGCACATGTGGCACGACGGCGCGCCGCACCAGGGGCAGTGCGAGGGCTGCACGACCACGGCCTGGCACCTGAGGGACGCCGTCTACCTCAACGCCCGCGGCGTCTCGTTCGCCGTCCTGACCACGGGCAGGTGGGAGGAGGTGGCCCCGTACGTCGAGTTCATGGGCTACACCCAGCCCTGGTACTCGGTGCGCGACGTGGACGGGCCGGCCGGCGGCAGCATGGGGTACCTCACCTGCTTCCTGCGCGACGGCGACCGGGTGTTCCTCACCTACTCCACGACGGGGCGCGGCAACGAAGCGGTCAACGGGTCCATGGGCCTGCTCGACATGACGCCCTACGGTCGCGGCGAGGCATGGGAGGACAAGCCCGAGGGTTGGCCGAAGGGCGGCGACGCCTGCTGGTCCTGGCGTTCGGACGCGGACGGGAACGCCACCTGGGGCCCGACCAGCCGCCCCGTGCCGCAGTGGACCCGCCCGGGCGCGACCCCCGTGGAGACCCTCGGCCGGCACGGCCACCACCACTGACGCGCCATCCTCGAGGGGCGTCCGGTGGTGCGGCCGGACGGCCACGGAGCGTGAGCTTGAGAGGACGGCTGGATGATCGTTATCATCTACGAGCCGGCTGAGGGTTCGAGGTAGGGTGGACAACGTTGTCAGCCCTGGGTGGCGGCACCAGCCCCGGATCTGTGGCGGTTCCCCGAGCCCGGCGGCCTGTCCGAGCGGCATACCGCGGGGGTGCCCTGCTCGACAGGAGCACCTGCCGGGCCATCAGAGCGATGTGGAAGTCATGCGGTGAAGAGCCTCAAAGCGCTGGTCGGCAGTTGGGTGCAGGACACGTCGTGCGACGACCGGGTGCGCCTGCGTCTCGCCCCTGCGGACGGAGGTGAGACGTCAGGCGTCACCACGGAGCTGGTCCTGGAAACGGGGTTCCGCCTGCGGGACGACGACGGCCAGTACCACGACATGCACCCCGGAACGGGCTCCGCCCTCGCCCCGGTGCTCGACCTGTTCGGTCAGTCCGTCACGGACGTCGAGGTGGTCGCCGACGGTTCGTTCCTCATCGCCTTCGATGCCGGTGCGCTCCTGTGGATCGTCGCGGACGCGCAGTTCGACGTGCGGCACGTGCCCGGCGTGTGAAGCGGATCCCCTCGGCGGGCCTGCCCTGGCGTGGGTCGTCGGGCTGGGTCGTGTCGTCACATGAGCTCCCCCAGCTTCGCTGGGGGTGCCCCCTGGTGCGGTGCATCGCAAGGCGGAGAGCCGTCCTGGTAGTGGGCTACTCGGACGATTCGACAACGCGGCGTGGGGCACCCCCGGCCGAAGGTTGGGGGAGGGCATGTGACGACCGGGCCTAGGGGGCCGGCGGGGCGGCGTGGAAGGGGCGGAGTTCGAGCCATTCGTGGATGGGCCTGCCGCCGGCGCCGGGTGCGGCGGAGAGTTCTCCGGCGAGTTCGACGGCGCGGTCGTAGGTGTCGACGTCGATGATCATCCAGCCGGCGATGAGGTCCTTGGTCTCGGCGAAGGGGCCGTCGGTGACGGGCGGGCGGCCTTCGCCGTCGTAGCGGACCCAGGTGCCTTCGGGGGCGAGGGCCTGGCCGTCGACGAACTCGCCGGTCTTCTCCAGGCGGGCGGCGAAGTCCTGCATGTACTGGACGTGGTCGGAGATCTCCTGGGGCGTCCACTGGTCCATGCACGCGTCGTTCACCGCGGCCGGTGCGCCGCGGTAGTGCTTGAGGAGCAGGTACTTGGCCATCGTGGTTCTCCCTGGTGCCGGTGCGACCCATTGTGGCCGCCTTCACCCCGGGGACGGAGCCGGCCACGGGTTCTCGACATCACCGCCCGAGATTTCTCCGGGGCCCGTCGACAGCGGAACGGGCCGCCGACCGCCGCGTTGCCCGTAGCGGCTGAAAACACGGTCACCCAGGATGAAAGTGACCGGTCGTCTCAATCGGTCGACCCGTCCCCCTGCCGTACCAGAAGCTACCACGGCTAAATGCACAAATTAAAGCCAGGTCGTCATGGGCGGTGCGAGTGCCGACCGGTCAGCGCTGGGCGACCGCCTGACCCAGGTCGATCCACTCGCCGTTGCCCGCGGTGCGCAGCCGCGCGACGAGCCCGGCGTCGTCGAAGGCCCGCTCGATGTCGGCGCGGGTCTCACTGAAGTGCGCCCATCCGTCGCAGTGGGCGGCGACGACGATCGGGGACCCCAGTACGGAGGCGGCGGCGCCGGCCCGCTGCGCGGTCAGCGTCAGAGGCCGGCCGCGCATCTTCGACGGGACGCGCGCCGCACCCACGAAGAGGACGGCCACGTCGACGGGCGGCATGCGGCGGGCGATCTCGGCCACCACCGCGAGCGAGGCGTTGTCGCCGCTGACGTAGACGGTGGGCAGCTCGTCACCCGTCAGGACGAAGCCGGTGACCTCGCAGTTCACATGACCCTGCTCGTCGCGTTCGCCGTCGTCGGGACCGTGCTGGGCGGGGACGGCGTGCACGGTGACGGTGCCTCCGGACGGGCGGGGGAGCTCCACGCGGTCCCAGGCCGACAGCCCCTGGGCCGGGGCGCCCAGCCGCCGCGCGGCGGCGGGCCCGGTCAGCACCAGCGGCGCGCCCAGGGCGAAGGCCCGGCCGCGGGTGTCCAGGTTGTCGGGGTGGAGGTCGTGGCTGACGAGGACCGCGTCCACCGGCCCCAGGGCGTCCTCGCCGACGGCGGGCCCCGCCGTCTTGGTGAGGTACCCGTGGTCGCCCGGGTCGTCGAAGGTGGGGTCCGACACCAGGCGGAGCCCGCCGATGTCGATCACCGTGGTGGGCCCTCCGAGGACGCTCACCGCGCCGGGGCGGCGGGCGGGGCTGACCTGGTCGTTCATGGCGGCACCTTTCCTGTCGTGCTTGTCACCGGAGCCCGTCGCCGGGCCCTGGGTGATCACATCACACCACCGGGGGGCGGCCCAGGGCGGTCATCCGCGCGACGGTGCGCCACCGCATGGGCCTCCGCGCCCCGCACGGCGTGCGAACACCCTCCATGAAGCCGCCCCACCAGGCCCGAAGCCCCTCCGGTGACGGCCGCTTGAGCACCGTGAGCACCGCCCACACCCCCAGGTACGCCGGCACCAAGGGGGTCGGGAGACGCCGCCTGGCCAGCCACACCCGGTTCCGGGCCACCATCCGGTAGAACACGGCATGCCGTGTCGGTGACGTCCATGGGTGCTGCAGCACCAGCTCCGGCGCGTACCGGATCCGCCAGCCCGCATCCAGCGCCCGCCACGCCAGGTCCGTCTCCTCATGGGCGTAGAAGAACGCGTCCGGCCAGCCGCCGACCTCCTCCAGCATCCGCATCGACAACGCGTGCCCTCCGCCGAGGAACGTCGTCACCAGGCCACCGCGCATGGGGTCCGACGCCCGTAGCCGCGGCACGTGCCGCCGTTGGGTGCGGCCGAGTTCGTCCGCGATCCGGAACGACACGATGCCCAGCCGTGCGTCCCGGCGGTACAGCTCCGCCAAACGGCGGAAGACATCGGCCGTGATCAGCAGCCCGTCGTCGTCCAGGTCGACCACCACGTCGACATCCCCGAACTGCCGCAGCCGTTGCAGGGCCACGTTGCGACCACCCGCCACCCCCAGGTTCTCCGGGAGGACCACCCCGGTCACCCCGTCCGGCAGCGCCGGCAGCGGGGACCCGTTGCCCACCACGACGACCCGCGCCGGCGGCAGATCCTGCGCGCGGACCGAGGCCAGCAACGCATCGAGTTCGGCGGGCCGGTCGCCCATGGTGAGGACGGCAACCCCGATGCGCAGGTGGCCCACGGGTGAACTCCGTTCGTCCGGAAGTGGTCTTCGCGATGCTAACCGCCCCGCGCTCCGCACACCCCTCGTGCGGTACCGGCCACCACCGGCGCCACAGGGCGACGCCGAAAATCCCGGCACCCGGCGTTCGGTGCGGCGTACGCTCCAGCGCTGTGGATCTGCAGACGTATCTCTTCGATGACCGTCCCGATCTGCACGGGCAGGCGGAGGGGATCTTCGGCGAGGAGTGGCCGGAGTTCATCTTCCACGACCCGGTCGCGGATCAGCACATGGACCGGGTGCGGCGGTGGTTCGGCGAACTGAACCTCCTCCTCGTCGACGGCGACGACCGGATCGTGGCAGGCGGGTGGGGCGTGCCGGTGCGGTGGGACGGGTCGCGCGACGACCTGCCCACCGGCTACGACGGCTCGCTGGTGCGGGCCGTCGCGCTGTACGAGACGGGTGGCAGGGCTGACACGCTGGTGATCGCGGCCGCACAGGTCCGCCGGCATCTGCAGGGGCGTGGTCTGGCAGCGGAGGTGCTGGCGCGACTCGCGTCGGCGGCGGAGCGCGCCGGTCTGGCGCGCGTGATCGCCCCGGTGCGGCCGCCGCTGAAGGCGCGCTATCCGCTCACCCCGATGGGTGAGTTCATGACCTGGGCGCGGGCGGACGGTGCTCCCTTGGACCCGTGGCTGAGGACGCACCATCGTTCGGGCGCGCGGGTGCTGGCTGCCGCGGAGCATTCCATGACGATGGAGGGCTCCGTCGCACAGTGGGAGGAGTGGGTGGGATTCCCCCTCCCCGCGTCCGGCAGCTATGTCGTCCCCGGGGCCCTCGCGCCACTGGTGATCGATCACGGCGCTGATCGAGGCACGCTGGTGGAGCCGAACGTGTGGGTGCGGCACCGCTGACCCGCCGGCTTGCCGCGCCGTTCGGTCGGGGCAGCCGACGCCCCCCACGGCGTCACTGGACCGGATGCCCGTAGCCTGCGGTCATGGTTGGGAGGGGTGACGGGCTGCGCGCCTTCCTGGAGGCAGAGCCGCCGGCGTGAGCCGCGCGAGTTGATGGCGGGTCAAGCTACTTGAACGTATTTATGCCGTGCTGTTCAATTATTTGACCGAGCAAGCATTGCGGGTGGGGACCCCCTTGCTCGGAACATGGGGATGCGGCCTCGCGGTGATGAGCCACCGCGAGGCCGTGACGGCTACTTGCCCGGCGTTCCGGGGTTGCGCAGTGCCGAGAACGCGGCGCGGAGTTCGCTGGTGAAGATGTCCGGGACCTCCCAGGCCGCGAAGTGGCCGCCCCGCGGAGCCTTGTTGTAGTAGATGAGGTCGTGGTACGCGTCTTCCGCCCAGCTGAGCGGTGCCTGGTAGATCTCGCCGGGGAACACGGTGATGGCGGCGGGGATCGAGATCGACACGGCGTTGAAGTTGTTGGCGTTGTTCTCCCAGTAGAGGCGGGAGGAGGAGACCGCGGTGTTGGTGAGCCAGTACAGGCTGATGTCGTTGAGGATCTCGTCCTTGGTGAGCACCCGCTGCGGGTCGCCGTCGCTGTCGGTCCAGGCGGCGATCTTGTCGTACATCCAGGCGGCCAGTCCGGCGGGGGAGTCCGTCAGTCCGTACCCCTCGGTCTGCGGGCGGGTGACCATCATCGCGGAGTAGCCCGAGCCGGTCTTGTAGAAGGCGTTGAGCTTGTCGTAGGCGGCCTTCTCGTCGGCGGACAGGCCGGACGGGGCCGGGTCGCCGCAGGCGAGCTTCTTCGCGATGGCCGGCGGCACGGTGGCCGGCATGTTGACGTGGATGCCGATCAGCCCGGGGGGCTTCTGCGCCGCCATCTTGTCCGACACCACCGCGCCCCAGTCGCCGCCCTGGGAGACGTAGCGCGTGTACCCCAGACGCTGCATCAGCACGGCCCAGGCGCGGGCGATGCGGCTGGGGTTCCAGCCGGTGGTGGTGGGCCGCTCGGAGAAGCCGTACCCGGGCATCGAGGGGATGACGACGTGGAACGCGTCCTGCGCGCGGCCGCCGTGGGCGGTGGGGTTGGTCAGGGGGTCGATGACCTTGAGGAACTCCAGGACCGAGCCCGGCCAGCCGTGGGTCAGGATCATCGGGAGCGCGTCCTGGTGGCGGGACCGGACGTGGATGAAGTGGATGTCGAGCCCGTCGATCCTGGTCTTGAACTGCGGCAGGGAATTGAGCTTCGCCTCGATCTTCCGCCAGTCGTAGTCGCTTCCCCAGTAGTGCGTGAGGTCGCGCATCGTCGCCAACTGGACGCCCTGCGACTGGTCGGGGACGGTCTCGCGGTCGGGCCACCGCGTCCCGTTCACCCGTCGGCGGAGCTCGGCGAGAGCCGCCTCCGGGATGTCGACGTGGAAGGGCCGGATGCCCGTCCCCTCCGCCGCCCGCTCGTGCACCGCGTCCGGCGTCCGTGAGGCCATGCCGACGGCCCCCGTGGTCGCCGCGGCCATCGCGCCGGCGGAGGTGAGCAGGAGCTTTCGCCGGGAAAGCAGACGGGCAATGTCGGGCATGGCAGGTCTCCGGTCGTCCGTTCCCCCCGAGGGAAGCGTCGTGGGCGTGCACGTACCTCGTCGGATACGGCGGGAGATGCCGCACGGAATGCGCGATCGCCACGGGGTGCGGGGCAGGAGGGCCGGGCCGGTATCCGATATGAGGGTAGTGCGATGAAACGAGACGCTATGTGGCGCTCTGTTGCTCCGCAACTCAGGGTCGGGCCCGGCCCGGGGCGGCATGGAGGCCGGCAGGTCCGCGTCGCGATCGCGTGTCATCGTTGTTCCGGAGCGCACCGCAACAGGCAGGGGACGACAGTGGCGACGTTGAACGACTTCGCGGAGCTGGCCCGCGCCGAGCAGGGCCTCGGTGTGGTGTCGACGCTGCGCGCCGACCGGAGCATCCAGTCCTCCGTGGTCAACCTCGGGGTCATGAGGCATCCGGTGTCCGGCCTGGAGGCGGTGGCGTTCGTGACCTACGGCAAGGTCAAGCTCGCCAACCTCAGGGGGCGTCCCCGGCTCGCCGCGTGCGTGCGCTCCGGATGGCACTGGCTGACGGTGGAAGGCGACGCCGAGATCATCGGTCCCGACGACCCGCATCCGGCGGTCGACGCGGACGGCAGGCGCCTGCTGCTGCGGGAGATCTTCACCGCAGCGGGCGGCACCCATGACGACTGGGACGCCTACGACGAGGTCATGGCCGCCGAAGGCCGGGCGGCCGTGCTGGTGCGGCCCGAACGGATCTACGGCGTCTGAACGCGGGCCGCGAGGAGCGGTGACACCTCGGGCCGGCTGAGGAGGACCTGATGGGACGACTCGAGGGGAAGACGGCCGTGGTGACCGGCGCCTCGACGGGGATCGGCCTCGCAAGCGCCCGTCGCTTCGCCGAGGAGGGGGCCCACGTCTACGTCATGGGCCGGCGGCAGGTGGAGCTGGACGACGCCGTGGCGCGCATCGGGCCCGCGGCGACCGGCGTCCGTGGCGACGTCGCCGTCCCCGCCGACCTCGACCGCCTCTGCGAGCGCATCGCCGCGGACGGCCGCCGGGTCGACGTGCTGCACGCGAACGCCGGGGTGGGGGAGCGGGCTCCGCTCGCGGAGGTCACCGAGGAGCACCTCGACCTCCTCCTCGGTGTGAACGTGAAGGGCACGGTCTTCACCGTGCAGAAGGTCCTGCCGCTGCTGAACGACGGTGCGTCCGTCATCCTCACGGCCTCGATCTGGACGGTCGAGGGCCCCGAGGGCTTCGGCGTCTACTCGGCCACGAAGGCGGCGATCCGGTCCTTCGCGCGCACCTGGGCCAACGAGCTCAAGGACCGGGCCATCCGCGTCAACGCCATCAGCCCGGGCACGATCGACACGCCCCAGCTCGACCAGGCGCTCGGGGCGGGCACGGAGGAGGGGCGACGCATGAAGGAGTTCCTGGTCTCCCGGATCCCGCTCGGCCGCATCGGCGTTCCGGACGACGTCGCCGACGTGGTCCTCTTCCTCGCGTCCGACCAGAGCCGCTTCGTCACGGGTACGGAGCTGTTCGTCGACGGCGGCACCGTCCAGGTCTGACCCGGACGGGGGAGCGCAGGCCTTGCCTACGAGCGGCCGGCGTCGGGGCAGGCGTCGGCCGACTGCGTCATCGTCCATCCGTCCCCGCGCACATCGACGCCCTTGTACGACGGGGAGTCCCGCACGGCGACGGAAGGAGGCGCAGTGCCGCCGCCTCCGCCCGAGACCGAGGACAGCGCGGCGGAGGACCCATCCACGTGGGACACGGTGCACGCCAGCTGCAGCATGGCCGGGTGGCTGAGGGGAGGGATGCCCTCGGGGAGCCGGACGGAGACGAGGCCGGTCTTGCCGACCGTCACCTCCGGTGCGTCCGCGAGGTGCGGCAGCTCCGTGGTGACCTTGGCGGCCTCGCTCCCGGCCGGTCCGGCGAACAGCAGGCGCACGGCGGCCGCCACGTCCGAAGGGTCGGCGAGCTTGCGGCCGACGGGCGTCGGATCGCCGTTGAGCAGGAAATACAGGGACACGGGGGCCGCCGCCGCGGGCTCGGGGGCGACGGAGAACATGCCGCTCGCCGGCGCGCCGGCCTCGATGACATCGGACGGCGGGACTCCGCAGCCCGCCAGCGTGAGCACGGCGGCGAGTCCAGCCGTCAGCGCCGCGACGCGCGCGCCCTTCACCGGGCACCCTCGATCACGTCGTCGGTGCCGTCGCCGTCGCCCGCCGAGTCGCGGTGCAGGGGGAGTTCGACGGTGAACGCCGCGCCCCCCCAGGGCAGGTTGGCCGCGGTGATGCGCCCTCCGTGCAGGTGCACGTTCTCCGCCGTGATGGCGAGGCCCAGACCGCTGCTCTCGCTCCTGGTCCGTGTGCTGTTCGCCTTGTAGAAGCGTTCGAAGATGTGCGGCATGGCGTCCTCGGCGATGCCCTTCCCGTTGTCGGTCACCTCGATGACGGCCCACGCCACGTCCGGCCGTTCCTCCCGCACGCTCATGGTCACCCGTACCGGCGGCGCCCCGTGCCGCAGCGCGTTGCCGACCAGGTTGGCCAGCACCACGTCGAGCCGGCGCGGATCCACGCGGGTCCGGAGCACACCGGGCGGGGGCAGATGGGTCTCCACCTGGCCCTGCCAGCCGCGGGCGGCGAGGGAGTGGTGCACGAAGTCGGCCAGATCGATCTCGTCCACGTTGAGTTCGGCCGCGCCCGCGTCGAAGCGGGAGATCTCCATCAGGTCGTTCACCAGCCCGCTCAGCCGGCTGGTCCCCTCGCTGATCAGCCGCAGTGCCTCGCCGGTCTCCAGGTCCAGCCGCAGGGCGTTCTCGTCGAGCACGTCGGTGACCGCCGTCATCGCCGCCAGCGGCGTCCGCAGTTCGTGGGAGACGTCCGCGACGAAGCGGCGCGCCTGGGCCTCCAGGCGGCGCAACTCCGCCACCGAACGCTCCAGTTCGGCCGCCGTGTGGTTGAAGGACTCCGAGAGGTCGGCCAGTTCGTCGGAGCCGTTGACGGCCAGGCGGACGTCGAGGTGGCCTTCGGCCATCCGGCGCGTCGCCCCGCGCAACGCCCGTACCGGACGGAGGACACCTCGCGCGGCCAGCAGCGCCAGGACGACGGCGAGGCCCAGCGCGACCAGGGAGGCGTGCTCGATGGCGCTGACCATCGCGCTGACGTAGGCCTGCTCGGTGTCCTGCGGCACCACCAGGTACATCACGAACCCCGACAGTTGGGGCTCCTTGTCCTCGCCGCTGGTGTACGTGACCGGCAACCCGACGACGAGCCAGGGACGCCCGTCGGTGGTCACCCGCTGGAACACCGCGGCGCGTTTGGTCGCCACGCTCCGGCGCAGTTCCGGGCTGAGCATGTCGAACTCGGCGCCCACCACCCAGGCGCGGAGGTCGCCGTACGTGGCCATGACCCGCCAGCCCTGGGACTGGTTGGCGCGGAACACCTGGTTCACCGCCGTCTGCAGGTCCGACTGGTCCGGGTTCGTGGGGGTGTATTCGGCCACGGCGTCGACGCTGGCCCGGAACTGCTGGATGACGGCGTCCTGGCTCTGCTGCAGCACGCCGGTGCGCGCCTCCCGGAAGGTGACGGCTCCGGTGCTCAGCGCTCCGGCCATGGTCACCAGGACGAAGGCCACGACGAGCCGGGAGCGCAGGCCCCGCAGCGGGAGCGGGAGCTTCGCCAGTGCCGCGCGGTGGAAGCGCGTCCATCGGGGGCCCTGGCCGGTCGCCGCGGCTTCGCGCTGCCGCACGGCCTTGCGCGGCCGTGCCGATCCCCGGCGGCTCACGCGGTACCGAAGCGGTAACCGAAGCCGCGTACGGTCTGGATGTACCGGGGAGCGCCGCCGAGCTCGCCGAGCTTGCCGCGCAGTCGTTTCACGCAGGCGTCCACGAGGCGTATGTCGCCGTAGTAGCTGTGCTCCCAGACCGCTTCCAGCAGTTGCTGGCGGCTGAAGACCTGCCCGGGCGAGGCCGACAGGGTCAGCAGCAGCCGGAGCTCCGAGGGGGCGAGCGCGACGGGTTCACCTCGGTGCGTCACCACGAGTCCGGCCCGGTCGATGGCCAGCTCGCCGTGGGACTCCGCCCTGGGGCGGACGGCGTCGGAGACCGACGCGTCGTGCCGGCGCAGCACGGCCCGTATGCGCGCGTCGAGCACCCGGGCCTGCACGGGCTTGACGACGTAGTCGTCCGCGCCGGCCTCGAGCCCCACGACCACGTCGATGTCGTCGCCCTTGGCGGTGACCATGATGATCGGCACCTGGTCGCGGTCGCGTATGCGGCGGCACACGTCGAGACCGGACATCCCGGGCAGCATGAGGTCGAGCACGACGACGTCCGGGTGGAAGGGGCGGAGCTGTTCCAATCCCTCTTCACCCGTTCCGGCGGCGAAGACCTCGTGTCCCTGGTGGCGCAGCCCCAGCTGGACGGCCTTCCGGACATCCGGGTCGTCTTCGACGATAAGGACTCGTGGCACGCCGACAGTGTAAGCAGATCGCGATCGGTGGCCGGGCGGCGGAAGGGGCCCGCCCGGGAGCTGTTACAGAAGGGTCATACGTGGGGTGTGAGGCCGGCCGGTGGGTCACCGGGAGGCCGCGCGTTATCGTTTCGTGATGGCGTGAGCTCATGGCGATCATCTGAAATGACCAGTTTGAGCTGCCATGCATTCATCCCACCGAGCCGGACGCCACCGGTCCTCCCGTCGCAGGCGCCGTCCGCGCCGCCGGGGCCGGGGCTATCTGGTCGCCACGCTGGTGGTCGCAGGGCTGCTCGGCTCCGTCGCGTTCTTCCTGGACGACGGGCGAAGTGACGCGTCGAGCGGCGCCCCACGCCCGCGGAGCGTGGTGCACGTCACCCCCACGCCCACTCCGACGCCCACACCGACCCCCACCCCCACCCCGACGCCGACGCCGACCCCCACCGAGATCGACGTCCCCGCGACGGGCAGCGGCACCTTCGTCACCGCGCAGGCCGGCGGCGAGAAGGTCGGTCGCGGTCCCCGTCCGCTCCGCTACGTGGTGAAGGTCGAGACCGGCCTCGACATCTCACCGGACCAGGCGGCCAACGAGATAGCCGACATCCTCGCCGCCCCCCGGGGCTGGACCCACAACCCCGCCTTCGCGTTCCAGCTGGTGAGCGCGGGACAACCCCACGACCTCACGGTGCGGATCGCGACGCCGGGCACGGCGGACGCCCTGTGCTGGACGGGCATCAAGCAGGACACCCAGGGCGAGTACAACTGCGAGGTCCCCGGCGGGGTCGTGGTGAACCTCAAGCGCTGGGTCGAGGGCTCGCCGACGTTCGACGGCCCGATCCACGACTACCGGGCGCTGATCATCAACCACGAGATGGGGCACTTCCTGAACTACACGCACACCACCTGCGCGGGCCCCGGACAACTGGCCCCGGTGATGATGCAGCAGATCAAGGGCCTGCGCGGATGCGTCGCCAACGCCTGGCCCTACGACAGGAACGGTCGCTTCGTCACCGGCCCGCACGTGCAGTGAACCGGCGTTACAGCTCGGTCATGATCCGGGCCAGGGGCCATCACCTGCGGGCGCCAGCCTGGGACGCACGAACCCGGTGACGCCCCGCCTCAGGGCGGCGACCTTACTTCTCCCCGATCGGATGGAAGAGCATGTCTGGATCCCGCACTGTTCGGAGACTGGCCGTGGCGGCGAGCCTGCTGCCGCTGCTGGCGGCCTGCGGCGCCGAGACGGCATCGCAGACGGCGGGCGGTGGCAAGGCCCCGACCGGAGCGCGGGGACAGCTCGACGTCCCCGCGAACGCCGGCGGGGAGCTCAAGAAGGAGTACCAGCTGCAGAACGCGATCGCGGCCTGCATGAAGAAGAAGGGCTTCCCCTACACCCCCATCGCCCCCGAGGACCCCGCGGCATCCTGGGCCACCGACGGGGCGGACTACGGGCTGACGAAGAAGTACCGCCAGAAGTACGGCTTCGGCGTCTACGCGGGCGTCGTCTACCCCGACGATCCCCAGGCGCCGGGCAGCGAGGCCGCCCGGGACGACGCGAACGTCTCGCCCAACGCGGACTACGTCGCCACGCTCACCGCCGCGCAGAAGGCCGCCTGGGACAAGGCCATGGGCGGCCCCCCGGACCCGAAGACCGGTGGCAAGCAGTGGACCGGATGCGACGGGGAGGCCAACAAGGAGGTCTACGGCAACGCGTCGGCCCAGGAACGCAGCGTCACGACCGCGCAGCGGAACCAGGCGAACGCGCAGGCGCTCAACGGCGATTCCCGGCTGGTGACCCTGGCGCAGTCGTACGCCTCGTGCCTGAAGGACCACGGCATCCCCGTCACGACGACGCAGCCGACCGGCATCGGGGAGATGGTGAAGCTGCAGGCGATGACCTCCGCCGCCCCCGGCGCCGGGGCCGGCGCCGCCGAGGCGAACCCCGACGGGAGCTCCACCAAGCCCATGGGCAAGGACGAGGCCATGCCCCTGCTCGCCAAGGACATCGACCTGGCGATGCAGGACCTGGAATGCGGCAAGGCCTTCCGGGCCGCCTACTTCCCGAAGTTCTTCAAGGCCCCGACCAGCGGTGGCGGTGCCGGGTGAGGCAGCGCCGCAAGGTGAGCAGCCGGCCCAGGCAGCTCGGCGCCATCGTCGCCGGGGTGGGACTGGTGGGCGCGGGCGGCTGGTTCGCCGGATCGCAGATGCAGTCGCCGGCCGACGCGGCCGCCGCCCACCGTCCGCCGAAGGCCGGACCGGTCACCGTCGCCGTGGAACGGCGGTCGCTGACCGCGAGCGTGGTGGCCCAGGGCTCGGTGGAGTTCGCCTCACCGCAGAGCCTGGCGCTGGCCGGGCCGGTCGGGTCCCCGGACTCCGGCACCGGGGACTCCGGGGCCGGCGACGCCGCCGTCCAGCGCGTCACCAAGGCACCGGTCGCCGGATCGGAGGTGAAGGAGGGCGACGTGCTGATGCAGGTGAGCGGCCGGCCGGTGCTGGTGCTCAAGGGATCCGTCCCGATGTACCGCACGCTCGGTCCCGGCGCCTCCGGCGACGACGTCGAGCAGCTCGAACGCGCCCTGGCCCGCCTCGGGTTCAACCCGGGCGGAACCACCGGGACGTACGGATCCTCCGACGCCGCGGCGGTGAGCCGCTGGTACAAGAGCAAGGGCTTCCACGCGGAGGAGCCCGGATTCGCGGACAAGCAGCAGTTGGGGACGCTGGAAGCGGCCGTGACCACCGCACAGCAGGCCCTCCTGGACGCGCAGGACCCCGGCAGCGGATCCGGTTCCGGTGGGGAGTCCGGAAAGCTGCGGCTCAAGGCGGCGCAGCAGCAGCTGGACGCGGCCAACGCCGCGCTCTCCGCCTTCCAGGTCGGCTACGGCACCAAGATCCCGGCGGGCGAGGTGGTCTTCCTTCCGGACCTGCCGGCCCGGCTGGACAAGGTGTCCTTGAAGACCGGCGACACCCCGTCCGGAACGATCGGCACCGTGACCAGCTCCAAGGTCGTGGTGCAGGCCGTGGTCCCGGGCAGCGACGCGAAGCTGCTCCACAAGGGCATGACGGCCCAGGTGGAGACCCCCGACGGCACGAAGGTGCGGGGGCGGCTGGTGGCGCTCGGCGACGAGGTACCGAAGGACGACGCGGGCGACGGCAAGGACGCGCCGGGGACGTCGGTCGGCGGCGGCGGCGACGCGGCGGCTCCCGTACCGGTGCAGATCTCCGTCCCGTCGGGGAAGCTGGCCAAGAACGCCAACGGGTCCGCGATGGTCACCATCGAGGTGGGCTCCTCGGACGGCGACGTGCTGACGGTGCCCATCGCCGCGCTGCACACATCGGCCGGCGGGCAGGCCAGGGTGCAGGTCGTGCGGGACGGCAAGGTCGTGGACGTCCCCGTGAAGGCGGGCCTGTCCGCGGACGGCCAGGTGGAGGTCACCCCGTCCGGTGACGCCCTCACGGCGGGCGATCCCGTGGTGGTCGGACGATGACCGGCCCGGCACTGTCGGCGGTGCCCGACGCGGACACCGTCATCCAGCTGGTCTCCGTCGACCGGACCTTCGACTCCGAACCGCCGGTGCACGCCCTGCGGGACGTGAACCTGGCCGTCCGGCGCGGCGAGCACCTGTCGATCGTCGGCCCGTCCGGCTCCGGCAAGTCGACGCTGCTCAACACCCTGGGGCTGCTCGACCGCCCCACCTCGGGCGCGTACTGGCTCGACGGCGTGGAGACCAACACGCTCGGCGACCCGCAGCGCACCTCGCTGCGCGGCAGCCGGATCGGATTCGTCTTCCAGTCCTTCCACCTGCTGCCCTACCGGACGGTGGACGAGAACGTCATGCTCGCCGAGGCCTACCGCCGGCCGCGCCCCGGGCGCGGCCGGGCCGGCCGCCGCGCGAGGGCCGAGGAGGCACTGGGACGGGTGGGCCTGGCACACCGCACCGGCTTCCGGCCGGACCGGCTCTCCGGTGGTGAGAGGCAGCGCGTGGCGATCGCCCGGGCGCTGATGAGCGAGCCCGCGCTGCTGCTCTGCGACGAACCCACCGGCAACCTCGACAGTGAGAACACCGCGTCCGTGCTGGACCTCTTCGACCAGCTGAGCGCGCAGGGCATGACCCTGGTCGTGATCACCCACGAGGAGACGGTCAGCGCCCGGGCCGACCGCCGGGTGAGGATCAGCGACGGACGCCTCACCGAGGAGGACCGATGAGGACCCGTGCCCGGCGACGCGGCAGGGGCGGCGGCAGGGCCAGGGGCATCGAGCGTCCCTGGATGGACTTCCGGGACCTGTGGACCGAGGCGCTGGCGGGGGTGCTGGCCCGTCCCATGCGCTCCGCGCTGACCACCCTGGGCACCGTCCTCGGCATCACCACCCTGGTCATCACCATCGGGGTCTCGTCCACGGCGGGCAACCAGATCGTCGGCCGGTTCGACGCGCTCACCGCCACCTCCGTCACCGTGGTCGTGCCCGCGCCGCCGCCGTCGGCCGACCCCATCCCGCTCGTGGACTGGCCGGGCGTCGACGCCGTCCGGCGGCTGGCCGGGGTCGACTCGGCGGCGGCCATCGCCGAATCCCAGGCGACCGCGAGCGTCCAGGTACGGGCGAACGACGTGGTGGCGCCCGGGGAGGTCACCGGGCAGACCATGGCGGTCGTCGCTGCGTCCCCGACGCTGCCCGCCGCGGTGCGCGGCACGATGACCGCTGGACGCTTCTTCGACGACGGGGACGTCGCCCGGCACGGCCGGGTGGCGGTGATCGGCGACCAGGCCGCACGGCTGCTCGGCATCGGCTCGGTCAAGGACTCGCCCGCCGTCTTCCTCAAGGGGCAGGCCTACACCGTCATCGGGATCCTCGGCGGAGCCGAACGGGAACAGCAGCTCGCCACCGCCGTGATCCTGCCGCCCACGACCGCGCAGGACCAGCTCGGCCTCGGAGTGGTCACCCGGGTACTGATCAACACCGCGCTCGGCGCGGCGAACCAGGTGGCCCACCAGGCACCCATCGCGCTGGCCCCCGGAGCGGAGGGCGCCCTCGCCGTCACGGCACCGCCCGACCCGGCCAAGGCACGCAAGGGCGTACAGGGCGACGTCAACGGCCTGTTCCTGGTCCTCGGACTGGTCTCGCTGGTGGTCGGGGCCATCGGCATCGCCAACGTGACGCTGGTGACGGTCATCGAACGGATCGGGGAGATCGGACTGCGCCGCGCCCTCGGTGCCTCGCGACGCCAGGTCGCCGGCCAGTTCCTGCTGGAGTCGACGACCATCGGACTCCTCGGCGGCGTCGTCGGCGCCGCCCTGGGCATGGTCGTCGTGGTGGGCGTCTCCGCCGTCAGGGACTGGACCCCGGTCCTCGACGTCCGGCTCGCCTTCGGCGCCCCGGTCGCCGGAGCCCTCGTCGGACTCCTGGCCGGTCTCTACCCCTCCCTGCGGGCCTCCCGCATGGAGCCCGTCGACGCCCTGCGGTCCTGAGGCGGGTGGTCGTGGTGGGGCGGTCGTGGCATGAGCGCGTGCTGATACACGGTTGATGCGTGGCCGAGCACCACCGGACACCCGGCGGGGCGTCCGCCTCGCGCATGATGGGAGTCCCCGTACCTGCGTCCGATGGGAAGAGAGTGTCGGTTCTGGTGACAGAGGGGTCCGCCCCGGCGTCCGTGGCGGTCCTGCTCGTCGAGGACGACGAGGTGATCCGCAGATCGGTCACCATGGCGCTGGAGCGCTACGGCTACCGCGTGACGTCGGCGGGTGACGGCCTGACCGGGCTCGAACTGTTCCGGGAGGGCCGCCACGACCTGCTGCTGCTCGACGTGATGCTGCCGGGCCTGGACGGGATCGGGCTGTGCCGCAGGGTCAGGGAGACCAGCATGGACCCGATCCTGATGATGTCCGCGCGCGGCGACGCCCTGGACGTCGTCTCCGGCCTGGAGGCGGGCGCCGACGACTACGTGGTCAAACCCGTGGACACCGCGGTGCTGGTGGCCCGGATCCGCTCGCTGCTGCGCCGGGCGACCTTCACCCCCGTCCCTGCCCCCGCAGCCGTCCCGCCCCCGGCGGACCCGGTGGGGCGGCCGGAGGACCCCGCCCGGCTCGTCTTCGGTGACCTGACGATCGACACCGCCGGTCTTGAGGTGTTCCGGGCGGGCGCACCCGTCGCGCTCGCCCCCACCGAACTGCGGTTGCTCCTGGAGTTCGCCGCGAACCCCGGCGTCGTGCTGGACCGGAACACCTTGCTGCGCAACGTGTGGGACTACGGCTGGGACGGCGACAGCCGTGTGGTGGACCTCTGCGTCCAGCGGCTGCGGAAGAAGATCGGAGCCGACCGGATCGAGACGGTCCGCGGCTTCGGCTACAAGCTGCGGCGCTGAGGTGGACACCGTACGGGACCTGCTCAACTGGCGTTCGCTGCGCTGGAGGATCGCCCTCCTCGTGGCTGTCGCCTGCTGCGCGATCGCGCTGACCGTGGGGGTGCTGGTCCACCGCAGCACCCTGGAGCGGTCGATGAACGACGGCGGCGCGAAGGCCACCGCCCAGCTGGACCGGGGCCTGGAGGACTACGCGCGCGACGGAGTGCCGCCCGAAGGGCTGGAGACGTCGCCCGCCGCGATGCCCGCCGGACTGCTGGACCGGCTGCGGCACGGGCAGGGGCCGAGCACCGGGCGCGCCACCTGGTACGACGGTGACAGCCCCGGGGACCATCCGGAGATGTGGGCGGCGCGGATGTACGGGGGCGGCCCGGTGGCGATGAGCACCGACATGACGTCCGACCTGCTGACCCGGCGCGCCCTGGACCGGCACATGTGGAAGTACTCCCTGGCCGCACTGGCCGTCGTCGTACCGCTCACGGCGCTCGCGGCCGAGCTGCCCAACCGCAGGCTGCGGCGCGTGGCACGGACCGCGCGCCGGATCGCGGCCGGTGACCTGGCCGCGAGGACCACGGACGGCCGCGGCGGCCGCAGCGGCGACGAGATCACCGAGATCTCGGCCACCGTCGACTCGATGGCCGACAGCCTGCTCGGGCGGCTGACGGCCGAGCAGCGCTTCACCGCCGACGTCGCCCACGAACTGCGCACCCCGCTGATGGGCCTGGTCACCGCGAGCGGGTTGCTGCCCGACGGGGAGGCCACCGACCTGGTCCGGGACCGGGTGGGGGTGTTGCGCGACCTGGTGGAGGACCTGCTGGAGATCTCCCGGCTGGACGCCGGCGCCGAGCGGGCCGAACTCAGACCCGTCCCGCTCGCCGAGGTCGTCGAGGACGCGCTGGGCCGCACCGGGCTGCGGACACGGTTCGCCACCGACGGCACCGTGTACGCACGGACCGACCCGCGCCGGGTCGACCGGATCGTGGCCAACCTCGTCGTCAACGCCCACCGGCACGGCGGTGCGCCCGTCGAGGTCGCGGTGGCGGGGACGACGGTGACGGTACGGGACCACGGCCCCGGATTCCCGCGCGAGCTGCTCGCGGACGGGCCCCAGCGGTTCCGCACCGGGGCCTCGGAGCGCGGTCGGGGCCACGGCCTCGGGCTGACGATCGCGCTCGGCCAGGCCCGGGTCATCGGCGGGTCGCTGTCCTTCGCCAACGCGCCCGACGGCGGGGCCGTCGCCACGCTCCGGTTGCCCGCGGCCGACTGAGGGGCGGCGCAGCGCCGGACGGCGTTGATACACGACGGATGAGCGGCCGAGCGGTGGCGGAGGCACGGTCACGGCCGGGCCGACACCAGCGCGTTCCACGGTGGGCGGTGTGCGTGAGAGCCACGCCGTGATCCCGTGGAGGTGCCCCGTCCATGCGCCCAGTCCCCGAACCCCGCGAACGTGACACCGGTGGACCGCGGTGCGCGGCGGGCCGGTCGCTCCGTGCACGGCGCATCCCCGTGCCGGTCGTGGCCGGCGCGGTCGCCCTGGTCACCCTGATCGCACTGGGCGCGCTGGTCGTCGCCACGGGCGACGACGGCGACGGAGGCGACGGGTCCCGGACGGGCGGTCTCCTCGGCCGGCGGCCGGAGCACCGCCCCACGGTGCCGTTGCCCTGGCCGCACGAGGGGCAGGCGAGCGTGCTGGTCGAGGGGCTCGGCGACGGAGGTGACCTGGGGGACCGTGGCGCGCAGAACCCGGTGCCCATCGCCAGTGTCGCCAAGGTGATGACCGCGTACGTGATCCTGCGCGACCATCCGCTGCGCGAGGGCGCGACCGGCCCCCGGGTCGCCGTCGACCAGCAGGCCGCGGACGAGTCCGTGTCCGGCGTGGAGTCCAGCGTGCCGCTCAGGCAGGGGCAGCGGCTGGGCGAACGACAGCTGCTGGAGCTGATGCTGGTCCCCTCCGGCAACAACGTCGCCCGGCTGCTGGCCCGTTGGGACGCGGGAACGCAGGAGGCCTTCGTCGCCAAGATGAACCGGGCCGCCGACCACCTCGGCATGGACCGGACCACCTACACCGGGGCCAGCGGCATCGAGGCCACCACCACCAGCACCTCCGGCGACCAGCTGAAGCTGGCCCGGCAGGTCATGCGCGACCCGGTGTTCGCAGCCGTCGTCGCCCTGCCCCGCACCACCGTCCCCGGAGTGCCCGGCACCGTCCTCAACACCAACACCCTGCTCGGCACGTCCGGCGTGATCGGGCTCAAGACCGGCTCCAGCACCCCCGCGGGCGGCGCCCTGATGTGGGCGGCCACCGCACCCGACCGCCGCGGACGCGGCCATCTCGCCCTCGGCGTCGTCCTCCACCAGCGTCCCGGCACCAGCCCGCAGGAGGGCCTGAACGCAGTCCTGGGCGTGAGCCACACTCTGGTGGAGGGCGTACGGCGATGGGTCGCCGGGACGGACCCCGCGTCCGCGGCCGGTGCCCGGTCCGGGGACCGGTGAGCCGGCCGTGACCACTCTCCTCCGCGTACCCGGCGCCCCGCCGGAACCCGAACCCGCTCGCGGACGACGGCCGGGCGGATGCCCCGGCACGTGGCGGCGAGGACGCGTCGCCGCCGCCCTCGCGGCGTCGGCCGCCCTCGTCATGACGGGCCACACCCACGTCCCCAACGGGCCCGGCCACCTCGGCAGCCTCGTCGAGACCTTCCTGCCGTGGACCGGCCTGGCCGTACCGCTCCTGCTGCTGTGCGCGCTGCTGCGGCGCTCCGCGACCGCCGCCGTGGCCGTCCTGCTGCCCGCCGTCGTCTGGTGCTCGCTCTTCGGCGGGGCACTGGCCGACAAACGGGCGGCCAGTGGGGACCTGACCGTCGTCACGCACAACGCCAACGAGCAGAACCCGGACCCGGCGCGCACCGCCCGTGCCCTGGCGGCCTCCGGCGCCGACCTGGTGGCCATCGAGGAAGTGGGCGACAACGCGCCGGCGTACGGCAGCGCACTGGGCGCCGCGTACCCCTTCCACTCGGTGCAGGGCACGGTCGGCCTGTGGAGCCGCTACCCGCTCACCGACACCCGGACGGTCGACATCGCGCCCTGGCCGCGTGCCCTGCGTGCCACCGTCCGCACCCCCAAGGGGCCCGTCGCCGTCTATGTCGCCCACCTGCTGTCCGTCCGGTTCACCCCTGTGTACGGGTTCGGTACGGCCGGACGCGACGCCGCCGCGCGCGCTCTGGCCGGCGCCCTTCGCGCCGAACCCCTGCCCCGCACCCTGCTCATGGGCGACTTCAACGGCACCACGGACGACCGGGCCCTGTCGGCGGTCACGTCCCAACTGCGTTCGGCTCAGGCCGAGTCGGGTGCAGGTTTCGGCCTGACCTGGCCCGCGCCGTTCCCCGTGGCCCGGATCGACCACATCCTGGTGCGCGGTATGGAACCGCGGTCGGCCTGGACCCTCCCGGCCACGGGCAGCGATCACCTGCCGGTGGCGGCATCGGTTCGTCTGTAGGCGGGCAGGTCCACCTCCGCCCACACGACCTTGCCGCCGCCCGGCACCGGCCGGCAGCCCCATCGGCGGGACAACTGGGCCACCAGGTAGAGGCCACGGCCGTGGTCGTCCAGGGACCGTGCGCGACGCCGCCGTGGGAAGCACCCGTCCGCGTCGGACACCTCGCAGGTGAGGACCTGATGCCGGATCAGGCGCAGCACGACCGGGCCGGCGCCGTGGCGCAGCGCGTTGGTGACCAGTTCGCTGACGATGAGCCTCGCCGGGTCCTCGAGTTCGTCCAGGCCCCAGGCGGTCAGTTGACGGGTCGTCACGTCCCGGGCCTGGCGGGCGGCGGTCCGGTCACCGGGCAGAGTGAAGGAGGCGACCTGGTCCGGGGCGAGGGAGCGGGTCCGGACCAGGAGCAGGGAGACGTCGTCGGACGCGGTCCGGCCGCGGAGGGCCTCCGTCGCGAGACCGCACAGGTCCTCCAGGGACCGGCCCGGCCGGGCGAGGGCGGTGCCCAGGCGGCGCATGCCCTCCTCGATGTCGTGGTCCCGGTTCTCGACCAGGCCGTCGGTGTACAGGGCGATGAGGCTCCCCTCGGGCAGCTCCACCTCCACGGCCTCGAACGGGTCTCCCAGCCCGATGCCCAGCGGGGCCCCGGTGGGCAGGTCGGGGAAGGTGACCCGGCCCTGCGGGTCGACGATGACGGGCGGGGGGTGACCGGCCCCCGCCATGGTGCAGCGGCGGGTGGCTGGGTCGTAGACGGCGTACAGACAGGTGGCGCCCATGACGGCGGGGGTCGCGTGGTCGTCACCCTCGGCCAGCCGCTGGAGGGTGTCGTCGAGGCGGGTCAGCAGTTCGTCGGGGGGCAGCTCCATGTCGGCGAGGGTGTGGACGGCGGTGCGGAGCCTTCCCATGGTCGCTGCGGCGTGCAGGCCGTGCCCGACGACGTCGCCGACGACGAGGGCTACCCGGGCGCCCGACAGCGGGATCACGTCGAACCAGTCGCCGCCGACACAGTGGTCCACGTCGGCGGGCAGGTAGCGCGACGCCGTCTCGACCGCTGCTCCGCCCTTCAACTGGCGTGGGAGCAGGGTGCGTTGCAGGGTGAGGGCCGCGGTGTGCTCGCGGGCGTACTGGCGGGCGTTGTCCAGCGACAGGGCGGCGCGGCCGACGAGCTCTTCGGCCAGCAGCAGGTCGACGTCCTGGAACGGCGACTCGTTGTCGGTGCGGACGAACAACGCCGTTCCCAGCAGCGTGCGCCGCGCCCGGATGGGAACGATCATGATCGAGTGCACGCCGTTGCCGCGGAGCCGGTGCGCCAGCTCCGGCACGGTGTCGAGCCACGTGCCGGGAGCGGTGTCGAGCGTCGGCTCCAGGCGGGACCTGCCGGTATGCAGCACGTCGGTGAGGGGCGAGACCAGGGGCACACCGATCGGTTCACCGCGCAGCCACGGGGATTCGGGGACCCCGGGGTGGATCGATGCGAGCCCGGCACGCCGGAAACCGGGCAGGCGCCTGCCCTCGGCGCCGACACGGACCGGAGGGCCCTCACCGAACGAGACCGACAGCTCCAGGTCCACGGCGACGTAGTCGGCGAGCAGGGGCACGGCGAGGTCGGCCAGCTCCTGGCCGGCCTGCATCACGTCCAGGGTGCTCCCGAGCCGCGCACCAGCCTCGCCGAGGACGGCGAGGCGCTCGTGAGCCCGCCGGCCCTCGACGACGTCCGCGCTGATGACGCACACGCCCAGTGCCTGGTCGTCCGCGTCCAGGAGGCACTGACAGGACACCGCGAACGGGCGCTCCCGGCCCGGAGCCGTCGGGAGCCAGGTGCGGTACTCGTGGACCCTGGAGGTGCCGCTCCGCAGCACCTGCCGCATCAGCGCCTCGATGGCCCGCGCCTCGGCGCCGGAGCGGATGTCGGGGAACCGGCGCCCGAGGCGCCGGTCACGGGGAAGGCCGTCGTGGCTCGCCATCGTGTCGTTCACGCCGGTGCACCGCAGTTGCCGATCACGGATGATGACGCCGATCGGCGCGCGGGTCAGCAGCGATCCCCGCACCGACCCGTTGATGGAGCCGGCGGACGACGTGCCGGCATTGATCAGGGAGGCGAGCCACTGCGTCTCGCCGTCATGCCCCTGCACCATCGAGATCCGCAGCGTGGTGTCGACCATGCGGCCGTCCCGGTGGCGCACCGCCGTCACGCCAGGCCAGCCGTTCCGGGCGCGGCACTGCTCGACGAAGGCCGACATCGACAGCGCCGCCCCGTACGACGGCAGCACGTGGGCGGCTGACCGGCCCACCATGTCGCCCGCGGAGAGTCCGACGAGCTGCCGGGCGGCCTGCGTCCATCCGACCACGGTCCCCTGCTCGTCGAGCAGGGCGATGGCGGTGTCGGATATCTCGGCCGTGTTCAGCTGTTTGCCAAGAGACAAGTCGGGGCTGAATGTGGTCGCCAAGTGGCTGCCCTCGGATGGATGGGGGATGGGTGCGACAGGGGCGCGGAGCTTTGTTTGCCCCATTTTGAAATGTTGACCGGGCAACCATCCGTTTTGTGACAACCGGCGTAGGTAGCGTCGTGACCTGCGGTTCTTCCGCAGAAGCATGCTGGAGGCAACGTGTTCTCCCGGAGGGTGGATCCACGCCGGTGTGCCGCTCTGGCTCTGGTCACGGGTCCTGTGCGTCCCTCCGTGGGCGCCGTCGCTGCTTGTCGCGTGACCGGCGCATCCCGCGCAGCCGGAGGGCGAGGATCAGGGCCGAAACGCCGAACAGGACGGCGGTGACGGCCAGCCACCGGCCGAGGTAGACGGCGTCGGTGAGTCCTGTGGCGCCCGGGTATGGGGCGGCCAGGCGGAGGATCAGGGGGAACCAGACCAGGAGGAGCACGCCGGACAGGAAGGCGGGCACGCGGAGGTGGTTGGTCCAAGCCCGTCCCGGCACGGCCCGGGTCCGGTGCCGCAGTACCGAGCGGGCCGAGAGGTCGGCGAGGGAGTACAGCGGCAGCAGGATCAGGTCGTGCAGGACCGCCGCACCCACCAGCCAGATCGCGACCTCAACGGGCCGGACGGCGAACAGGCGTACGCAGGCGTAGCCGGTGACGGCCAGGGAGCAGACCAGGACGAGCAGGTGCAGGGGGTTGGCGCCGTACCAGCGCAGGTAGCGGGCCATGGTCAGGCCCGGAAGGTGAGTCGGTGCACCCACTTGGTGTTGTTGACCCCGGGGTTGGCCGGCACGATGACGCGCGCCGGGTAGCCGTGGTCCATGGACAGGTCCGCTCCGTTGACCCGCAGGGCGAGCAGGGCCCTCGGGTCGTGGATCTGGTTCCCGCGGAGCATCACCGAGCGGTACGGCCCCGAGGGCTGGACGGACTCGACCAGCACGCTCCCGGCGCCGGGCAGACCGCTCAACGCCGCGAGGTCGGCGAGCCGCAGGCCCTCCCAGCGCTGGTCGGTGGTGGACCAGCCCTCCACGCAGGCGATCGGCAGGGCCGCGCTGTGCCGTGGCATCGCGCTCAACTGCTCGCGGGAGAGGACCAGGGGCCGTCCGACGCCGTGCACCTCGAGCCGCCAGGAGGGGCCGACGAGCTCCGGGGTCACGCCGACGGACGCGGCGGTCTTGTTGATCTGGAAGGCTTCGGGTCCGCTGCCCGGGTCGCGATCGTGCGGGGCGAGCAGCGCCGTGCCGCGCAGCCGCCCACCGATGCTCTGCCCTGCCGTGACCGCCAGGAGCAGGAGCGATCCGGCGCCGACCATACCCACGGCGCCCCGCCGGCTCATGGTGGCGGCCGCCGGCGCGACCGGCACCAGGCCGTCCGCATCGGGAGGTTCGGGCCGGGTGCCAGGGACGCCGATGCGCAGTTCCCGGAGGGGATTGCGACTGCGCAGGGCGCGCGTCATCCGGCGGAGCCTCAGGCTGACGTGGACGGCGAACGCGGCGATGAACACCCAGGCGCCGTAGAAGTGCAGGGTGTAGAAGGAGCCGGGGAAGACGTAGAACAGCTGGACGTTGAAGATCCCGGTCACGAACTCGAAGACGACGCCGCCCACCAGGAGGAGCAGCGACAGCCGTTCCAGCGCCTGGGCGGCCGATCGCAGCGGCGGCCATGCGAAGAGCTTGGGGATGACCGACCACAGCTTGGCCAGCACCACCGGCACGAGAGCGACGCCGAGCGTCACGTGAACGCCCTGGGTCAGCCGGTAGAGCCAGGCGGGGTGGGTGGGCCAGTCGAAGAGGTAGAAGCCCAGCAGCCCCTTGTCCGGGGTCTGGTCGTTGAGCGGGCCCAGATCCGGGTTGTACGCGGCGTACGAGAGCGCGCCGGTCACGAACACCACCGGGATGCCGAACAGCAGCACCAGACCGAAGACCGACGTCAGCCACGGCCCCCGGATCGGGCTGCGCCAGAACTCCGGACGGAAGGGACCAGTCGTTCCGGCGGCCGCCGCCGCACGTCGTGCGCTCTCCCTCGCGCGCTCGACCGCCGTTGCGGTGAACTCCCTCAGCGGCCGTCGTGGAGGCGCCTGGGGCTCCTCGGGGCGACCCGGAGGTCCGCCCGAACCGGCCTGTGACGGCTGATCGTGATCGCGCATCGGCTGACCCTCCGCTGCCAGGGCGCGTGCCGGAGGGCAACGGCCGTGATCTCGCCCCCACACATAGCCTGACCTCGGCCGTCTGTCGTCCCGCCACCACCGGGGACCGCGAGATTCCAGCCGAAGAGGCGTGCGCTCGGGGCAGGCGGGCGTCCGGGCGCCTCGCGTCGGCGGGCCCGGCCACCGGGAGTGGACGTCCCTGTTCCGTAAGGGGTCGGGGCGTTCCGCGGCGGCCTTGCGGCGGCTGTGATGGAGGCATGAGATCGCGCTTGTCTCCGCCGGTGTTCACCGGCAGGCTCCATGATCCCCGCACGGCGACCTCGATCGGACGCTGGCTCGGACTCGCCTTCGTCGTGTGCTTCGTCACCGGCCTGATCAGCCACGTGCTGCAGCATCCGCCCATGTGGCTGGCCGGTGGTCTGCCGACCCGCCCGGTGTGGGGCTACCGGCTGACGCAGGGGCTGCACGTCGCCTCGGGTGTCGCGGCGGTTCCGCTGCTGTCGGCGAAGTTGTGGACGGTCTACCCGCGGCTGTTCTCCTGGCCGCCGGTTCGGTCGGTGCGGCACGCCCTGGAGCGGTTGTCGGTCGCGGCGCTGGTGGCGGCGGCCGTGTTCGAAGTCGCCACCGGCCTGCTCAACACCGCGCAGTGGTACCCGTGGCCGTTCTCGTTCGTGCCGGTGCACTACGCAGTGGCGTGGCTGCTCACCGGATCGCTCGTGCTGCACGTCGCGGTCAAGGCCCCGGAGATCCGCGCCCACTGGAGGCGGCGGTCGCCGGGAACCCTGGCGCTGCCCCAGGAGGACGGGGCCGACCGGCGCTCGCTGCTCGCCGCCCTGGCGGCAGCGGTCGGCACGGTCACCGTGACCACGGTGGGACAGTCCTTCACCCCGCTCAAGGGCCTCATCCTGCTCGCGCCACGCCATCCGGACCACGGCCCGAGCGGCCTGCCGGTCAACCGCACCGCCGCCGCTGCCGGCGTCGGGCTGATCGTGGCCGACCGCTATCGCCTGACGGTGGCCGGGCCGCGGCCCCGCTCGCTGACACTGGATGAGCTGAGGGGCCTCCCGCAGTACGGGGCGGAACTGCCGATCGCCTGCGTGGAGGGGTGGAGCAAGACGGCGCACTGGACGGGGGTGCGGGTCATGGACCTCCTGGACCTCGTGGGGGCCCCGCCCGACGCCCGGGTACGGGCGGTGTCGCTGCAGACGCGGGGCGGCTACCGGGTCTCCGAGATGGGGCACGAGTACGCCCGCGACCCGCTGACCCTGCTGGCGCTGCGTCTCAACGACGAGGAGCTCACCCCCGACCACGGCTACCCGGCGCGCCTGATCGCCCCGAACCGGCCCGGCGTGCTGCAGACCAAGTGGGTCGGCCGGCTGGAGGTGCTGTCGTGAGGACGAGCGTGACGCGGCGGCTCACGGGCGCGGCCGGTCTGGTGCCGGCGGGAGTGGGCGCGTACCAGCTGCTGGGGGTGGGCGACCCGACGGGCGTTCTGATCTGGCTGGGCGGCGCGGTGGTGCTGCACGACGTGCTCATCGCGCCGCTGGTGCTGCTCATCGGGTCGGTGCTGGTCCGCGGGGGCGTGCGCGGCCCCGTCCGCGGGGCGCTGATCGTCGCGGGCGCTGTGACGGCGGTCGCCCTGCCGGTGATGCTGCGCCCGGGGAAGCCGGCCGACTCCTCGGTCCTGCCGCTGGACTACCCGCGCAACTGGCTGGTCACGCTGGGGGCGGTGGCGGTGGTCGCGGTCCTCGTGCTCGTCGTGCGGGGTGCCCGCCGCGGCCGTCGGCCAAGACGCGCGGCGGGAAGGCTTACGAACCGCTGACGTGTCGGCGTCGTGCGGTCGCCGGCCGGGCCGGTGGCCGTACGGTCGGGACATGTTGATCCTGGTCACCGGAGGTGCGGGCTTCATCGGCTCGCACGTCGTCACCGCCCTCAGCGGCGCCGGGCACGAGGTGCGCGTGCTCGACGCCCTGCTGCCCGCCGCGCACCGCACGCCCCCGCCGGTTCCCGACGGGGTGGACTGGAGTCACGCGGACGTCCGTGACGCGGCGGAGGTGTCCGAGGCCCTGCGGGGCGTCGATGCCGTCTGCCATCAGGCGGCGATGGTCGGCCTCGGCAAGGACTTCGCCGACGCACCCGCCTACGTGGGCTGCAACGCCCTGGGCACCGCGGTGCTGCTGGCCTGCATGGCCGCGGCCGGAGTGAGGTCCTTGCTGCTGGCGAGTTCGATGGTGGTCTACGGCGAGGGACGGTACGAGTGCCCGTCGCACGGTGTCGTGGGGCCGGGACCGCGCGAGGTGGCCGACTTGCGGGCGGGACGCTTCGAACCTCCCTGTCCGAAGTGCGGCGAACCGCTGGCGTCCGGGCTGGTGGACGAGGACGCCCCGCTCGACCCGCGCAACGTGTACGCCGCCACCAAGCTGACGCAGGAGCACCTCGCCTCCGCCTGGGCGCGCGCGGTGGGCGGACGGGTGGTCGCGTTGCGGTACCACAACGTGTACGGGCCGGGGATGCCGCGCGACACCCCGTACGCCGGGGTCGCGTCGCTGTTCCGGTCCGCGCTGGAGCGCGGTGAGGCGCCACGCGTGTTCGAGGACGGCGGCCAGCGTCGTGACTTCGTCCACGTACGGGACGTGGCCGGGGCCAACCTCGCGGCCCTGGACGGACTGCCCGGTCTGCCGCAGGGGTCCGCGAGGGCGTACAACGTCGGCAGCGGTGAGCCCCACACGGTGGGGGAGATGGCCGCCGCCCTGGCCGGGGCGCACGGCACGCAGATGGTGCCGGTGGTCACGGGCGAGTACCGGCTCGGCGACGTCCGCCACATCACCGCCTCCTCGCGCAGGCTGAGTGAAGAACTGGGCTGGAAGCCGCGGGTCGCCTTCGCCGAGGGGATGACGGAGTTCGCGACGGCCCCGCTGCGAAGCGGCTGACCCGTCCGCCCGGACGGCCGCAGGGCGGGTCGGGTCCGCCTGCCCGCCGGGCGCCTCAGGCGGCGGCGGGCAGCCGGACCTCGAAGCGGCAGCCGCCGGGGACGTTGCGCACCGCCGCCCGGCCCTTGTGGGCCTCCACGATCCCCCGGACGATCGCCAGGCCCAGACCCGCTCCGGCGGGCGGGGTCCGTGCGTCGGTGCCGCGCCAGCCGGTGTCGAAGACACGGGGCAGGTCCTCCGCGGGGATGCCGCCGCAGCCGTCGGTCACCGACACGACGACGCTGTTCGCCTCCCGGCGGGCGGAGACCGCGATCGTTCCGTCGGCCGGAGTCCGGTGGATGGCGTTGACGAGCAGGTTGGCCAGCACGCGGGACATCTCGCGTCCGTCGACCTCGACCGGGACCGGCTCGACCCCGTCCCCGACGATCCGCACACCGTGCTCCATCGCGAGGGTGGCCGCGCCCGCGAGCGCGTCGCCGACGAGGTCGTAGACCGACATGCGGGTGGTGTTCAGGGCGAGCACGCCGGCCTGGATGCGGGAGAGTTCGAAGAGGTCGCCGACCATGCCGCTCATGCGTTCGACCTCCGCGCGGATGCGGGCGTGGTACAGGCCCGGGTCGTCGACCACGCCGTCCTCCAGGGCCTCGGTCATGGCCTGCAGTCCCGCGAGCGGGGTGCGCAGGTCGTGGGAGATCCATGCGACCAGCTCGCGGCGGGATTCCTCCAGGGCCCGTTCACGCTCCCTGGACGCGGCGAGCTTGGCGCTGGTGGCGGCCAGTTCACGGCCGAGTTCGGCGAGTTCGGCGGTGGGTGCGGCGGCGGGCGGGGTGAAAGTGCCGCCGTCGCCGAGGGCGCGGGTGGCCTCGGCGAGGGCCCGGCTGCCGCGGACCACGCCGCGGCCGAGCGCGAGCGCCACCCCGAGCGAGACGACCGCGGCGATGGAGCAGACCATGGTCACGACCCACAGGTCGTGGTCGGACAGGAACATGGCCCAGGACACCAGCATGGTTCCGCCGAGCATCGCCGCGACCGCGACGGCGGCGACCACCGCCAGGGACACTGCGACCGAGCGGTTGCGCAGCAGCCGCAGAACGCCCGTGCCGAGCAGGCCGGCACAGGCCGCACCGATGGCCGCGTAGGCCACGATGAGGAGGGTGTCATGCACCATCGGGGGCTCCCTCGTCCGCGGTCGGAGGGTCGAACCGGTAGCCCACGCCCCACACGGTGCTGATCAGGCAGGGGTGCGCCGGGTCCTCCTCGACCTTTTCGCGCAGGCGACGGACGTGGACGGTGACGGTCGACAGGTCGCCGAACTCCCAGCCCCACACGCGGCGCATCAGCTCCTCCCGGCCGGCAGCCCGCCCGGGATTCCGCAGGAAGAACTCCAGCAGGTCGAACTCGCGGATCGTCAGGGCGAGTTCGACGCCGTGGCGCGTGACGCGGCGTGCGCCGGGGTCCAGGGCGAGGGGGCCGGCCCGCAGCTCCGATCCGGCCGGGGTCGCCCGGGCGGCCTGGTCTCCCGTACGGCGCAGCACCGACTCCACCCTGAGCACGAGCTCGCGGGGGCTGAAGGGCTTGGTGACGTAGTCGTCGGCCCCGACTTCCAGGCCGAGGACGCGGTCCTCCTCGTCACCGCGCGCCGTCAGCATGATCACGGGGATCGGGCCGTCGTCGCGGATGCGGCGGCAGACCTCGAGGCCGTCCATGCCGGGAAGCATCAGGTCCAGGACGACCAGGTCGGGGGCCCGGACGGCGGCCAGGGCCACGGCGGCGGGGCCGTCGGCGGCCACGTCGACGTCGAAGCCGGCCCGGTTCAGGTAGCCGACGACGACCTCGGAGACGGTGGCGTCGTCGTCCACGACGAGTACGTGTTTCACGCCACCGAGTGTGGCACCCGGCCTTCGGCCGACGGTGGGAGCGGAGGCGGACGTCAGCGATCCGTAAGGTGCCCATATCCCTTTTGGGCTTTTTGTCTCCGTAGGGTGAGGGGGGTGATCGAGACATCCCCTCCTCCTTCCGCCCCGGTGGACGTGGTGCTGCCCTGCCTCGACGAGGCCGAGGCCCTGCCGTGGGTGCTGGACCGCATCCCCTCCCGCTGGCGCGCGATCGTCGTCGACAACGGGTCCACCGACGGCTCGGCGGACATCGCCCGCGCCCTCGGGGCGCACGTGGTCCACGAACCGCGCCGCGGTTTCGGTGCCGCCTGCCACGCGGGGCTCACCGCCGCGACGGCCGACGTCGTCTGCTTCTGCGACTGCGACGCCTCCCTCGACCCCGCGCTGCTGCCCGCCGTCGCCGCGCCCGTCCTCGACGGCGTGGCCGACCTCGTCCTCGGCCGGCGCAGGCCCGTCACGCGCGGCGCCTGGCCCCTGCACGCCCGGCTGGCCAACCTGGAGCTGGCGCGACTGGTCCGCCGGCGCACCGGCCTGCGCCTCCACGACCTCGGACCGATGCGCGCCGCCCGCCGTGATTCCCTGCTCGCCCTGGACCTGACCGACCGTCGCTCCGGCTACCCGCTGCAGATGGTGGTCCGCGCCGCCGACGCGGGCTGGCGGGTGGAGGAGACGGACGTGCCGTACCGCCCGCGCACGGGCCGCTCCAAGGTCACCGGCACCTGGCGCGGTACCTGGCACGCGGTACGGGACATGCGTTCCGTCCTCGCCGAACCTCCCTCCGCCGACCTGGCGCCCGCGGCAACGGCCCGGGGAACCGGACGATGAGCCCCCGCCACCCGGCCGGGAGCCCGGCCACGCTGCTGGTCATCGCCAAGGAGCCCGTCCCGGGGCGGGTCAAGACACGGCTCACCCCGCCCTACACGCCCCTGGAGGCGGCCACCCTCGCGGAGGCCGCCCTCGCCGACACGCTGCACACGGTGCTCAAGACCCCCGCTCGGCGTCGCGTCCTCGTTCTCGACGGCGCTCCCGGACCCTGGCTCCCGCCCGGCTTCGACGTCGTGCGCCAGGGAACCGGCGGCCTGGACGAGCGGATCGCGTCCGCCTTCGCCCGCTGCGACCGCGGACCGGCCCTCCTGGTCGGCATGGACACCCCGCAACTGACCGTGGAACACCTCGCGGAGGCCGGACGCGACGGCCACGAGGCCTGGTTCGGCCCGGCCGAGGACGGCGGCTTCTGGGCGCTGGGACTCGCCGATCCGGGGCGCGCCGCGGCCCTCGTACGCGGCGTCCCGATGTCCACCGGGCACACCGGTGCGACGCAGCGGCGACGGCTCGTCGAGGCAGGGCTCAGCGTGGGCGACCTGCCGGTGCTGCGCGATGTGGACACCGCCGCCGACGCCGCCGCGGTCGCCGCGTGCTGCCCGCCCGGCTCGCGCTTCGCCACCACGCTGAACTCGCTCGCGGAGACCGGCCGGTGAGCGGCACCGCAGGCGGTTCGGAACCCGCCCTCGCCGAGCGGACGCCGCGGACCGCGGCCGGCTGGAAGACCCGGACGGTGGCCCGCCCCGCCGGTCTCCCCGCACAGGCGCAGCCAGCCGCGCGGCAGTGGCCGGCGCAGCCGGGGGAACCGTGGACGGACGACCCCTACGCCCATGCCCTGCGCACCGGTCGCGGCCCGCTCTTCCTGCGCCGCCTGTCGCCTCCGGCCCCACCGGACGGCGCCGGAGGGGTAGGGGAACTGCTGCCGCTGGACGTCGAGCGCTGGTGCGCCGCCCCCGACGCAGCGGACGCCGCCGTCCTGAACCGCTGCACCGGCCCCGTCCTCGACGTGGGTTGCGGACCGGGGCGTCTGGTCGCCGCCCTCGCCGTCCGGGGGGTTCGGGCACTCGGCGTGGACGTGAGCCCGGCCGCGGTGGCCCGGACCCGGCAACACGGCGGTTCCGCCGTGCGCCGGTCCGTCTTCGACCGCCTGCCGGGGGAGGGGCGCTGGGGCAGCGTCCTGTTGATGGACGGCAACGTCGGCATCGGTGGCGACCCGTTGGCCCTCCTCACCCGCCTGCGCACCCTGGTCGCGCCGGGTGGACGCCTCCTGGCAGAGGCCACTCTGCACGACGAGGACGAGCGCCTGACCGTCCGGGTCGAGGACGGCCGCGGCCGGCACGGCCGCCCGTTCCCCTGGGCCCGCCTCGGCACCACCGTCCTGCTGCACACCGCCGAGGCCGCGGGGTGGATCCCGGCAGGCCGGTGGACCGCCGAAGGCCGCTCGTTCGTGGAACTGCGCCGCCCGCGGTCCGGCCACCGTGACGAGCCACCCACGGCCACCGGAGGGACCGGACGACCATGAGCGACGCAACCGCCGCACAGCACCAGTCCCCGCAGCCGCCGACCGGCCCGCCCGAGGCACCCGTCAACCGCGCACCGGCCCGTGTCCGCACCATCGCCGTCGCGGTCCTCCTCGCCGCACTGACCGTCGTCGTCATCGGCACCCTCCGCGCGGGCGACAGCCAGCGCGACCCGGGCCGCCTGTTGGCCGGATACGCCGTCGCCTGGACGCTGTTCGCCGCCTCGGCATGGGCCGTCCGCAAGGTCCCGGCACGCGCCGCCACCGCACTGGTCCTGACCGGAGCGGCCGCGGTGGCGCTGGCCGGGCTTGCCGCACCACCCCGCACCAGCACCGACATGTACCGCTACGCCTGGGACGGCCGCGTCCAGGCCGCGGGGATCTCCCCGTACGCCCATCCCCCCGCCGCACCCGAACTCGCCGCGCTGCGGGACGACTGGCTGTTCCCCGCCACGGGTTCCTGCCGGGGCTGGGGACTGACCCGGACGGACAGCGGCCTGTGCGCCCGCATCAACCGCCCCACCGTCCCGACCATCTACCCGCCCGTCGCCGAAGGCTGGTTCGTCACCGTCCACGTCCTGTCTCCGCACGGCAGCCGCCACAAGCCGCTCCAAGCAGGCGGCGCCGTCGTGGCGTTCGGCACCACCGTCGCGCTGCTCGCGGTGCTGCGCCGGCGCGGCGACCCACGCCGGGCCCCGGCCCGCACCGCTCTGTGGGCGTGGTGCCCGGCCGTCCCCTTCGAGGCGGTCGACAACGCCCACGTCGACACCCTCGGTGTCCTGCTGACCGTGCTCGCCCTCGGTACCGCCACCGCGGGCGCCCGCCGTGGAGGACTGCTCGGCGCCGCCGTCGCCGTGAAACTGCTGCCGCTTCTGACGCTGCCCGGCGCGCTGTCCGGGGAGCGCAGTCCGGCCCGCATCCTGCGCACGGTGTCGGCGACGGTCGCCGTGGTCGCCCTCGCCTACCTGCCGTACGTCGCCGCGTCCGGCACGGGCGTCCTGGGCTACCTGCCCGGCTACCTGCAGGAGGAGGGATACGAACCCGGGGACGTGCACCGCTTCGCCCTGCTGCGTCTGCTGCTCCCTGACGCCGCCGCAGGAATGGTCGTCCTCGTGCTGCTCGCACTCATGGCCCTGTACGTATGGTGGCGCGGCGACCCCACCCGCCCCTGGCGCGGCGCCCTGCTGCTGACCGGTACGGCGCTGTTGCTGGTCTCGCCCAACTACCCCTGGTACTCACTGCTCGTCGTCGGCCTCGTCGCGCTCGACGGCCGCTGGGAGTGGCTGGCCGTCACCCTCGCCGGCACGGTCCTCTACCTCGGGGGCCGATTGCTGCCGGGCGTCCCTCTCCAGGCGTGGGCCTACGGCACGGCCGCCGTGTGCGTCGTGTGCGGGGCCTGCCTGCGGGCCGCCCCGGCACAGCGACTCTTGGACGGGCGTCGGTTGAGCACCTGACGTACTCGCCCCGTGACACGCGGACGCCCGCCCGGTCAGCTGACGGGGTTCTCGGTGCGGTCGGTGTCCCAGCGGGTGTGGTAGCTGCCGGGGCGGTCGGTGCGGCGGTAGGTGTGGGCGCCGAAATAGTCGCGCTGGGCCTGGATCAACGCCGCGGGGAGCCGGGGTGTGCGCAGGGTGTCGTAGTGGGCGAGGGCGGCGGCGAAGGCGGGGGCGGGGACGCCGTCGCGGGTGGCGTGGGCCACGACCAGGCGCCAGGGGAGCTGGGCTTCGCCGACTTCGCCGGCGAAGCCGGGGTCGGCGAGGAGGCTGGGCAGTGCGGGGTCGGTGGTGTAGGCGTCGCGGACGCGGTCGAGGAAGGCGGCGCGGATGATGCAGCCGGCGCGCCACACCGCGGCGACGGCGGCGAGGTCGGTGTTCCAGCCGTAGGTGTTGCCGGCGGCCTGGATCTGGTGGAGGCCCTGGGAGTAGGAGATGACCTTGGAGGCGTACAGGGCCTGCTCGACCTGGTCGGTGAAGCGGGCGGCGTCGCGCTCACCGAGGACGGTGCGGGAGGGGCCGGGCAGGGCGGCGCCGGTGGCGCGCAGTGCGGTGTGTCCGGACAGGGAGCGGGCGAAGACGGCCTCGGCGATGCCGGAGACGGGGACATCCAGGTCGAGGGCGGTCTGCACGGTCCAGCGCCCGGTGCCCTTCTGCTCGGCGGCGTCGGCGACGACGTCGACGAAGGGGAGACCGGTGTCGGCGTCGCGGTGGGCGAGGACGTCGGCGGTGATCTCGATGAGGTAGGAGTTCAGGCGGCCGGTGTTCCACTGGCGGAAGACCTCGGCGATCCGCGCGGGCTCCCAACCGGTGGTGTGGCGCAGCAGGTGGTAGGCCTCGGCGATGAGCTGCATGTCGGCGTACTCGATGCCGTTGTGGACCATCTTGACGAAGTGGCCGGCGCCGTCGGGGCCGAGGTGGGCGACGGCTCGGCTGCCGTCGGGGGTGGTGGCGGCGATGTCGGTCAGGACGGGGGCCAGGAGCCGGTAGGCCTCGTGGGAGCCGCCGGGCATGATGCTGGGGCCGTTGAGCGCGCCGTCCTCGCCGCCGGAGATGCCGGTGCCCAGGAAGTGGATGCCGCGCTCGTGCAGGGCTGCCTCGCGGCGGCGGGTGTCGGCGAAGTGGGCGTTGCCGCCGTCGACGATGACGTCACCGGGTTCCAGCAGCGGCGCGTACTCGTCGATCACGTCGTCGGTGGGCCTGCCGGCCTGCACCATGACGATCAGACGCCGGGGCCGTTGCAGGGCGGCGACCATCTCCTTGGCGGAATCCGCGGCGATGAAGGTGCCTTCGTGGCCGAAGTCGTCGACGAGGGCCTGGGCGCGGGCGGGGGTGCGGTTGTGGACGGCCACGGTGTAGCCGTGACGGGCCAGGTTGCGGGCGAGGTTGCGGCCCATCACGGCGAGTCCGGTGACGCCGATCTGTGCGGTGGGGAACACGGTTCTTCCTTCGGGTCTTTGGCGGTGGCGTAGTGGTTGCGGGAACCTGGGGCTGCTCGTCCCTGGGAGGGGGCAGGCCACCGCTGGCTCAGGCGCCTTTGCCAGCAGTGGCCACGACCGGGACCCCTCGGTGCACGCGCACTACGGGTCCCGTGCAACGGCCGGCTCTCAGGCGGCGGCCTGTCGCGGCGGAAGGAAGGCACCGGCGGTCTCCGGGTCGGGCCACGGTGTGACGGTCTCCCCGGCGACGAGCCAGCCGTAGGCACCTCCCCGCTTCAGACGCAGTTCGTAGAGGAAGGGGGCGGTGGTGTCGCTCATGCGCCGGTAGAGAAGCGCGGTCGCGTACTCGCCCTGGTCCTCGGCGTGCAGGACCTTGTACTCGGTGGACAGGGGTGTCTCACCCGCCTGTCCCCGGGCCGCGAACTCCGCGAAGACCGCCTTGCGGGGAGCTGCCGCGATGGCTCCTTCCCGGGTCGGGAAGAGGATCGCCATGTCGTCGGTGTAGAGCTTCTCCATGGCGTCCATGCGGTAGTTGCTGCCGTCGTGCACGACGCGGGAGATGAACTCCTGCATCTCAGTGGTGATGGCACTCATGGCTTTTCTCCTTCTGCTGGGTGTTGAGGTACGCCGGCGGTCAGTCCGGTCAACGGCCGACCGGCGGCGGCATCGCGAGGAGCGCCCTCGACGACACTTTGTGGATGGCAGGGCGAGGATTCACTCGGACTCTGGCCGACACCTGCATCGGGCCCTGCGTGTACGCCGGGAAATGATCGTTCGACGTATGCCGAACAACCTAACACGGCCGAGTTCGCCCTGAACGTTGCGACCGGCGTGACGGCGCTCTCATTGCACGTGCACACGGTGTCACCCACGCGACCCATGCGTCGGAACAAGGTCCGTGAGCCAAGCCACCTTCGCGACATCCCCGCTCGGCGAATGGCCGGTGTACGGTCGCAAGCGACGTTCGATGACTGGCGAACATGGCGTATGCCCGGCCTGTTGTCGTGCGCGAAGGGGCCCCCGTCCGCCATTGAGTGGCGTGACACCGTGCCCACACGAAATCAACGCAACATTGGCCACCACATCGCAGGGACGCTTTTTTCCTGCGCGAAATGGGCCGCCAAACTCCTCTCAGGCCCACGCCAGGCATGTCCCGCTGAATCGAAATGACCGACTGGAGTGAGTAACGCATGGCGAGTCAAGCGAGCAATCTCAGCCGTCGACGGTTGCTGTACGCCATGGGGGCGCTGGGCGCGGGAACTGCCGCGGCGACGATGACGTCCGGCGTCGCCGAGGCCGTCACGGGAACGGGCGCCACGACTGCGGGCTCGTTCACGCCGCCTCCGGGCAACGGCGCGGTCGTGCCCATGAGGCTGCACGTGCCGGAGCGCATGCTGGACGATCTGCGGCGACGCCTGGCCATGACCCGGTGGCCGACCGAGGAACTCGTGGACGACTGGTCCCAGGGGGCTCCGCTGTGGCGGGTCAAGCGACTCGTGGAGCACTGGCAGCGACACTACGACTGGCGCAGGGTGGAGGCGCTGCTCAACGGATTCGGGCAGTACCGCACCGTGATCGACGGTGTGAGCATCCATTTCCTGCATGCCAGGTCACCGCACCGCGACGCCATGCCCATCATGCTCACCCACGGCTGGCCGGGCTCGATCCTGGAGTTCCGCAAGGTGATCCGGCGCCTGACCCACCCGACCGAGTTCGGTGGATCCGCGCGTGACGCATTCCACGTGGTCACACCGTCCCTCCCGGGGTTCGGCTTCTCCGATCAGCCGGACGCCGTGGGATGGGGGCGCGTGAGGACGGCGAAGGCCTGGGCGAAGATCATGCCTCGCCTTGGGTACGACCACTACCTCTCCCAGGGAGGGGACTGGGGAGCTGCCGTCAATGTGCAGTTGGGGGTCCTGCGTCCCAAGGGATTGCTGGGCATCCACCTGAATTTCCCTCAGATCGTCCCCCCTGATCTCGACCCGAAGCGCCTCACTCCGGAGGAGCGGGTCGCGATGAACCAACTGAACGCACAACAGCGGAACGAGATCGGCTACCAGCTCCAGATGATGACCAGGCCCCAGACCGTGTCCTACTCCCTGGCGGACTCCCCGGTCGGGCAGGCCGCCTGGATCTACGAGAAATTCGGTGTCTGGACCGACAGTGACAAGAACCCCGAGTCGGTCCTCACCCTGGACGAGATGCTGGACGACATCACTCTGTACTGGCTGACGAATACGGCGGAGTCCGCCGCACGCTTCTACTGGGAGAACTCGGACATCACCATGAACGCGGTCAAGATCGACGTGCCCATGGGCGTCACACTGTTCCCCAAGGAGTTCTACACGCCGCCTCGCGCATGGGCCGAGAAGGCGTTCCCCAACCTCGTCTACTGGAATCGGGCCAGCAGGGGCGGCCACTTCGCGGCGTTCGAGCAGCCGAAGATCTTCGCGGAGGAGGTGCGCCGGTTCGGCCGGCTCTTCCGCTGACATCCTGCTGCGCCCACGGGTGGCCCACTGCCGAACGCGGTGGGCCGCTTGCGTTTCTCCGGCACGGCACGGCGCGGCGTCGCGCAGTAGCCGCCGGGGCGACCTGTGGCGCGTGTCATGCCTCACCTTTCCCACCAAAGCGTTTCACACGTGTGTACCTTGTTCGTAGTTCGCCGAACATCGAACAAAGGAGAGAGAGTCCATGACCACCACATCCCACCTGCCCTTCTCCGGTCACGTCGCCATCGTCACCGGCGCGGGATCCGGTATCGGCCGTGCGACGGCACTCGCTTTGGCGCAGGCCGGGGCGAACGTGCTCGGCGTCGGCCGCCGGATGGATGCCCTCGAGGAAACAGCCAAGGCCCACCCGAACATCGAAGCCCTGTCCGTGAACCTCGTCGACGACGGCGCGCCCGCGCAGGTCGTCAACACCGCCGTGGCACGTTGGGGACGGCTCGACCTGCTGGTGAACAACGCAGGCGCCACGGCCGTCATGCCCCTGGCCGAGGCGGACAAGCAGGTCATCACCGACCTGTTCGCCCTCAACGTGGTGGCCCCGAGCATGCTGGCGCACGAAGCCCTGCCCCATCTGCGCACGTCCTCCGGCAGCATCGTCAACGTGTCGAGCACCTACGGACACCGCCCGATGTCCGGCGGATCCCACTATGCGGCCACCAAGGCCGCGATCGAGCAGATGACCCGCAGCTGGGCCCTCGAGCTCGCGGCGGAGGGCATCCGGGTCAACTCCGTCGCTCCCGGCCCCACCCGGACCGACGTCATGGTCGCCGCAGGTCTGACCCCCGAGGCGATCAACGACATGTACGCGTACGAGCGCGACCGCATCCCCACGCACCGCATCGGGGACGTCGAGGACATCGCCCACTGGATCCTGCGCATGGCCGAGCCGGCTGGACGCCAGGCCACCGGGCAGGTCATCACCGTCGACGGCGGCCTGGAACTCATCTGACGTCACCGCCGGCACAGCTGACGCGGGCGCCAGGCGTGGGAGGTGCGGAGGTGCGGGAGGTGGCGGGAACGGTTGGGGCCGCCGATGCGCCGCCGTTAGGGTGTCAGTAAGGCGTCAAGAAGAGGCGCCCGGTGTGCCGGGAAGTCTGGTCGGCGTTGTGAGGGGCCCTGTGCCCGTTGCCGCCGACGCCCCGGAGGTCCGCCCATATGGCCACCGCCCCCCGTTCCCGCCCCCCGTTCCTCGGCGTGCTCCCGTGGCCGGAGCGGCGGGCCGTCGCCCGGGCCCTGCGGACGGAGACGGTCGGCGGCCTGGTCCTGCTGGCCGCGGCGGTGGTGGCCCTGGTGTGGGCGAACGGTCCGTTCAGCGGCGCGTACGAGGCGGTACGCGACTTCCACTTCGGCCTTCCCGCGCTGGGGCTGGACCTGTCGGTGGAGCACTGGACGGCGGACGGACTGCTGGCGGTGTTCTTCCTGGTCGCCGGGATCGAGCTGAAGCGCGAACTCGTCGTCGGCGAACTGCGCACCCCGGCCACCGCCGCGCTCCCGGTCATCGCGGCGGTGTGCGGCATGGTGGTGCCCGCCGGGCTGTACGCCGTGGTCGCGGCGCTCGGGGGCGGCAGCCCGAGCGGCTGGGCGGTGCCGATGGCCACCGACATCGCCTTCGCGCTGGGGGTCCTGGCCGTCGTCTCCACCCACCTCCCCGCGGCGCTGAGGGCCTTCCTCCTCACCCTCGCGGTAGTCGACGACCTGGGCGCGATCCTGGTCATCGCGGTGTTCTTCACCTCCGACCTCAACCTCTGGGCGCTGCTCGGCGCTGCGGCCGGGCTCGCGGTGTTCTACGCGCTGCAGCGGCTACGGGTCACGGGCTGGTGGTGGTACGTGCCGCTCGGTCTGGTCATCTGGGCGCTGATGTACAACGGCGGCGTGCACGCCACCGTGGCCGGGGTGGCCATGGGCCTGATCCTGCGGACCACCCGCGACGAGGACGAGGTGACCTCGCCCGCCGAGCGCACCGGCTACCTGCTGCACCCCTTGTCCGCCGGTGTCGTCGTCCCGCTGTTCGCCCTGTTCGCCGCCGGGGTCGGCGTCTCCGCGGGTGCCCTGGGGGAGGTGTTCACCAGGCCCGAACCGCTCGGTGTCGTCGTGGGTCTGGTGCTCGGCAAGATCGCCGGCATCTTCTGCGGAACCTACCTTGCCGCCCGTTTCACGCGGGCCCGGCTGAATCCGGACCTCGCCTGGGCCGACGTGTTCGGCCTCGCCACCCTGGGTGGCATCGGCTTCACCGTGGCCCTGCTGATCGGCGAGCTCGCCTTCCCCGCGACCGCGCAAGGTGAGCACGTCAAGGCCGCGGTCCTGGTGGCCTCGGTGATCTCGGCCTGCCTGGCCGCGCTGCTCCTGCACCGCCGCAACCGGCTGTACCGGCGGCTGTGCGCCGAGGAGGACACCGACGCCGACGGGGACGGCGTCCCCGACATCCACCAGCGTGGCGGCGCGAGCCCGGCGACGGCCGAACAGGCGGACTGATCGCGGGTTCGTCCGGGCGGCGTACTCCCGCTGGCATGCGGACGCCGTCCTGCCGAGGCTGGCAGAGGGTTCATCCCGTGTGGGCGTGATGACGGTACCGGTCTCGAAGGAGAACACGATGTCCGCCGATTCCGCGCTGAAGGGCCCCGAACCGGCGATCGTCGCCGCCAACCAGGCCGCACGAAGCCTTCTGCCGTTCGAGGACAGCCGCGACCTGGACGACGCCGGCCGTGGTTTCCTCGGCACCGTCGAGCAGCGGGAGATCACGGACCGTGACGGTCGCACGGTGTGGTCCCTTGACGCGTACGGCTTCCTCGACGCCGACTGCCCGGACACCGCGCACCCGAGCCTGTGGCGGCAGAGCGCTCTCGTCGCCCGGCACGGGCTCTTCGAGGTGGCCGAGGGCATCTACCAGGTACGCGGCTTCGACCTGTCCAACATGACGGTCGTCGAGGGCGAGCGGGGCATCCTGGTCATCGACCCCCTCCTGTCCGTCGAGACCGCCGCGGCCGCCCTGGCCCTGTACCGGCGCCACCGCGGGGACCGCCCCGTCAGCGGCGTGCTCTACACCCACAGCCACGTCGACCACTTCGGCGGCGTCAAGGGTGTCGTGACCGCCGAAGAGGCCGGAGCAGGACTGCCCGTCATCGCCCCCCAGGGTTTCCTGACCCACGCCGTCAGCGAGAACGTGTACGCGGGCACGGCGATGGCGCGCCGCGCCGCCTACATGTACGGCGCCGCACTGCCCAAGGGGACGCACGGTCAGATCGGGGCAGGTCTGGGGCAGACGACCTCCACGGGCACGGTCAGCCTCATCCCGCCCAGCGTCGAGATCATGCGCACCGGCCAGACGCACACCGTCGACGGCATCCGCATGGTCTTCCAGCTCACCCCCGAGACCGAGGCGCCGGCCGAGCTGAACATCCACTTCCCCGGCCGCGCGGCGCTCTGCATGGCCGAGAACGCCACCCACAACCTCCACAACCTGCTCACCCTGCGCGGCGCCGAGGTCCGGGACCCACGCGTCTGGGCTCAGTACCTCACCCAGACCATCCAGCTCTTCGGCGCCTCCTCCGACGTCGCCTTCGCCTCGCACCACTGGCCGACCTGGGGCCGCGCACGCGTGCTGACCTTCCTGTCCGACCAACGCGACCTGTACGCGTACCTGCACGACCAGACCCTGCGCCTGATCAACCAGGGACTCACGGCCCTGGAGATCGCCGAACGGATGCACCTGCCGCCGGCCCTGGAACACGTCTGGCACACCCACGGCTACTACGGTTCCGTCAGCCACAACGTCAAGGCGATCTACCAGCGGTACCTGGGCTGGTTCGACGGCAACCCCGCCCACCTGTGGGAACACCCGCCCACCGAGGCCGCCATCCGCTACGTGGACTTCATGGGAGGCGCCGACGAGGTCCTGCGGCGCGCCCGCCGGTCCTACGCGGACGGAGACTTCCGCTGGGTGGCCCAGGTCGTCAACCACGTGCTGTTCGCCGACCCTGGCAACACCGAAGCACGAGAGCTGCAGGCGGACGCCCTCACCCAGCTCGGCTACGGCAGCGAGAACGGGACGTGGCGCAACTTCTTCCTCACCGGCGCCCTCGAACTGCGCCACGGCCCGGTCGGCACGCCCACCGTCACCGCGTCGCCCGACGTGATCTCCGCGCTCTCCCTCGACCAGCTCTTCGACTCCCTCGCCATCCGCGTCGACGGCCCCGCCGGCTGGGACGCGGACATCACCATCCGCTGGAACGTCCACGGCTCGGAACCCATCACCTGGCGCCTGCACAACGGCGTGCTCACCCACGTGCCCGGCGAGGGCCCCGCCGCCACCGAACCCGACCTGGCGGTCACCCTCCCCGAAGCCGATCTGCGGGCCGTCCTCCTGGGAACCCTGCCGGCGGCCGACCTGGCGGTCCGAGCGGGCATCCAGATGTCGGGCGACCCCGGCAAGCTCGCCGAACTCCTGGCGTACCTCGGCGAACCCGACCCGGACTTCGCGATCGTCACTCCGTAGCAGCCCCCTGGCTGCACGGGACCGGTCGGGTCCTACCCGCTGAGAGCGTCCACGAGGAAGAGGAACACGTTCAGGCCGAGTACGACGACGGCAACGAATCCCACGACCACCAAGGAGCAGCCACCGGCGATCGCCCCCATGACCCAGGCGCGGCCGACGGCACGGCGGTACTCGGTGTCGTCGTCCCAGTCGTGATCCACCCTCGCCCCCCTCGCCGAGGCACCGTACACCGCGGCCTCCGCGGCGATCGCGGGTGCGCGCGGCAGCGTGCCTCCGGCCGGGCCGGGGCGGGCACGGCGGGGGTTCCAGGCGGGTGCCGGTTAGGCTGAGGCGTGTCCCTCATCGGCCGTGGCCAGGAGCTTTCCGCGATCGGGGCCCTCCTCGACCGGCTGCGTGCCGGCGTCGGCGAACGCCTGGTCGTCACCGGGCCGCCGGGGGCGGGCAAGACCGCGCTGCTGGTGGCCGCGGCGGAGCTGGCCGCCGAGCGCGGCATCCGGGTCGAGCACACCGGGGACCGCACGCTTTCCGCGCCCGCCGTTCCGCCGCACCCACCGGGGTCGCCGGGTGAGCCCGTTCTGCTGCTTGCCGACGAGGGCACGGCCGAGGACCTGCCCGGGTCCGGCGCGCCCCCGGGACCGCGCGCACTGCTGGCCGCCGCCCGGGAGTACTCCGGGGAGGGGACCGAGTTGAGGCTGGGCGGACTGTCGGGCGCGCGGTTCGCCGCGCTCGTGCCCGGGCTGCCGCCCGACGCCGTCCACGCCCTGTGGCTGGTCTCCGGCGGGCTGCCCGGTCCCGCACTCTCCCAGGCCGAACGGCTGAAGGACCTGCCCGGGGACGCCGACCCGGCCGTGCACCTCGCGCTGGTCGCCCCGTCGCGGGCCCAGTTCCTCGAACTCGACCTCGGACTCGTCCGGTTGCTGGAGGAGGCCGCCGAGCGACCGGTCGCCCCCGCGGTCCGCGCCCGGGTGCTGGCCCGGCTCGCGCGCGAGCTGCTGGCCGACACCACGGCCCTGGCGCGCCGCCGGGACCTGGCGGACACGGCGCTCGGCCTGGCCCGCGCATCCGGCGACCCGGGCGCGGTCGCCGAGGTCCTCGACGGCCGGCTGCACGCGCTGTGGGACCCGGCCGCCACCGCCGAACGCCTGGCCACCGCCGGGGAGATCGTCGCTCAGGCCCGCCGGGCGGGTGACGCGGCAGCCGAGTCCCGCGGGCTGTTCTGGCGCTTCGTGGCGTACACCGAGACCGGGGACCTGACGGCCGCAGAGGCCGCGCTCGCCGTGTACGTCGGCGCCGCGGAACAGGCCGGCCACACCGACGCCCACGTGGTGGCGCTCTCCCGGCGGGCGATGCTCGCCACGGTCAGGGGCCGGTTCGAGGAGGCCGGGGAACTCGCGGACCGGATCCTCGTAGCCGGGCCCAAGGCGGGGGTGAGCGACACCGAGCGGCTGGCCGGTTCGGTGCGCCACCAGCTGGCCGTCGTGCGGGGCGGCACCGAGCCCCCGGTCGAGCCCTGGCAGCGGATGGCGCGCCGACTGCCCGGGCACTTCTTCGAGGCCACGGCGGCCCGGGCGATGCTGGGGTCGGGACGCGAGGTCGAGGCCGGTCTGGAACTGGAACGGCTGCTGCCCTCGGTGCTCGCGGGCACCGGCCCGCGGTGGATCGGCGCGCTGGCCGACCTCGCGGTCGTCGCCTCCCGGACCGGTAGCCCGGCGGCGGCCGCCGCACTCTACGACGCGCTGCTGCCCTACCAGGGAGGACGGCTGGTGGTGTGGGGCGGCGCCAACACCGTCACCGGACCCGTCGACGACTACCTGGGCCGCCTGGCGGCGCGCCTGGACCGGCCGGACGCCGCCCTCGGCCACCTGGACGCGGCAGCCGAGCTGTCCCGCCGTGCCGGCGCCCTCCCCTGGCTCGCGCACATCCTGGCGGCACGCGCGGAGGTCCGCACCCGGCGCGACGGCCCGGGGGACCGGGAAAGGGCGGCGCAGGACGTGGCGCAGGCCCGGTCGATCGCGGAGCGGCTCGGCATGGACGGTCTCCTTTCCACCCTCGGCGCAGCCGGTCCGCCGGACGGCCGGTGGCGCTGGGTGCTCGACGGGCGCGACTGGCGACTGGAGGCCGGCGGCGAGACGGCCCGGGTGCCCGACGGGCGAGGACCTCGTTACCTGCGCACACTGCTGGCGGCGCCCGGCCAGGAGATCCCCGCGCTCGATCTCGTGGCCGGCGGCGCCGGGCTCGCGGCTCCGGTGGCCGATCCGCTGCTGGACGACACGGCACGCGCCTCCTACCGCCGACGGCTCGCCGTGCTCGACGACAGGCTCGACGCCGCCGACCGGGCCGGTGACGTGGACGCCGCCGCGGCCGTGCAGGCCGAGCGCCGGGCGCTCCTCGCCGAACTCCGGCGCGCGACCGGCCTCGGCGGCCGCCCCCGTGCCCACGGCGACGCGGCGGAGCGGGCCCGGGTCGGCGCCACGCGGGCGCTGTGGGGGACCGTCCGGCGCATCGAGGCCGCCGCGCCGCTCGCCGGTGCCCACCTGCGGGCGTCCCTGCGGACGGGCCGCCTCATGCGTTACCAGCCGGGCCCCGGCGGTCCTGGGCGCTGGCAGGTGTGACGCCGGTCACGAACGGATCGTTCCCCGCGGGGTTACGCCTCCTGTTGTGCACGGCACGCACCACTGGAAGGACACACCACATGAGCACCGGCGAAGCCCCTCTGACGTACGCGGGTCTGCGGGCGGAGCGCCGAGGCGAGCCGGACGGCCGACCGCCGCTCGTCCTGCTGCACGGCCTGAGCTACGACCGTCACCGGTGGGGCCCGTTCCTGCGGGAGCTGGAGGCCGCCGACCCGGGGCGGCGCGTCCTCGCCGTCGACCTGCCGGGACACGGGCAGTCGCCGCCGCTGGACCGGCACGGGCTGGACGACGTCGCAGCCGTCGTGCACCAGGCGGTCACCGAGGCGGGCCTGACCCGGCCGGTCGTGGTGGGGCACTCCATCGGTGGTGCCATCGCCACCGCCTACGCCGCCACCCACCCGGTGCGGGGCGTGGTCAACATCGACCAGCCGCTGCGCGTCGGCGGCTTCGCCGACCTGCTGCAGCGCAACGCGGACGTGCTGCGCGGCCCGGACCACGGCACGATCTGGAACGGCCTGCTCGGCCGCATGGGCATCGACGGCCTGCCGCCGGAGGCCCGCGCCCTCGCCCGGCCCGACGCGACGCCCGCGCGTGACCTACTGCTGGCCTACTGGGACGAGCTGCTGACCACACCGCCCGAGCTGCTGGAGGAGCGGAACGCCGCCCGCCTGGAGCGCATCGCGTCCCAGGACACGCCGTACCACTACGTCACCGGCGCCGAACCCGACCCGGACTACCTCACCTGGCTCCGCAAGGTCCTGCCCGGCGTCACGGTCACCGTGCTCCCCGGCAGCCGCCACTTCCCGCACCTCGCCCACCCTGCGGAGGTCGCCCGGCTCCTGAGGTGAGGGCGGTGTGCGCCGCTCACCGAAGGCGCAGGTCAGCCGGGCATCCGGCGCCGCGCGAAGGTCACGCCTGGCGGACCTGCTGGGGGCGCATCATGCTTGAGTAACACTTGGCCCTCAACCGTGTCGGACACCGACAGGGAGGCGATGGTCCGATGGCGAAGCTGCTCTTCGTTCTGACCGGGGCGTCGTACTGGACGCTCAAGGACGGCACCAGGCACGCGACGGGTTACTGGGCCGAGGAGTTCGCGGCCCCGTACAAGGCCCTCAGCGAGGCCGGCCACGAGATCACGGTCGCCACTCCGGGCGCGGTGATCCCGACCGTGGACATGATGAGCCTGCGTCCCGACATGGCCGGCAGCGCGCAGATCGCCCTCGACCTGGAGGAGATCATCCGCTCCGCGGAGGTGATGAGGCGGCCCATCCACCTGGCGAACGCCCGCGTGGAGGACTACGACGCCGTCTACTTCCCGGGCGGCCACGGGCCCATGGAGGACCTGTGCGTCGACCCCGACGCCGGCCGGCTGCTGACCGCGGCGCTCGCCTCCGGCAAGCCCCTCGCGGTCGTCTGCCACGCCCCCGCGGCGATGCTGGCGACCAGGATCCACGGCCAGTCCCCGTTCGCGGGCTACCGGGTCACGGCGTTCACCAATGAGGAGGAGGACGCGGTCGGCCTCGCCAAGCGCGCGCGGTGGCTGGTGGAGTCCGAACTCATCGACATGGGCGTCGACTTCACCAAGGGCGAGATGTGGAAGCCCTACACGGTGGTGGACCGGAACCTGTTCACCGGCCAGAACCCCGCCTCCGCGGCCGTCCTGGCGGAACGCCTGCTCAAGGCGCTCTAGCGGGTGCATGCCCGGCCCTTGCCGGGGCCCTTCTGATTGCGGCGCAGCCCAACGGGGCCGGGTCGCCGTGGAGCGGTCGGCGGACACGCCTTTACCGCCTCGCCGCCCTGCCGCCATCCCGTGGTCGCCGCCCCGTCACGGAAGGCGGCAGGCTCTCCCCGTAGATTCGACATGCGAGTCCGCTGCGAGCGGGCGAACATCAACACCCTTCAAGCGGGTCTCCTCGATGCGACACGGGGGCTTGCGGCATGGAAAGGCTTCACCTGTGGCTGAGCTGTTCTACGACGACGATGCCGACCTGTCCGTCATCCAGGGCCGCAAGGTCGCGGTCATCGGCTACGGGAGCCAGGGGCACGCGCACGCGCTGTCGCTGCGCGACTCGGGTGTGGACGTGCGGGTC